>NZ_JAKSYA010000043.1:0-2812 GCF_022829485.1 Methylobacterium sp. J-059 | reverse complement strand
GGCGCTGCCGAGGTGGCGGAGAGCGGCCCGGGCAGTCAGGGAGGAGACTGTGCCCCCTACGCAGGGTCCGGGTCAGCACGGGCCGCAGCGCGTGGTGGCGGCGCGCGCTGCGAGACGGCAAGCGCACCCGAACGCGAGGGGCTCTGGGGAGAGACGCCGGAGGAGGCGGCGGCGGACTGGGGGTGCGGGGTCAGGGTCGGCGGGGAGAGCGCGGGACGGGCTCTAACAGGAGGTGTGGCGGGGCGGGGGGGGGGGGCATCGCGGGTCCAGGTCCGGCAAGAACAGATCAGGAACAAACAGCATGCGTTACGACGGTTCAACCATGGCGACGATGGCCACGCGCGCAGCGGTGAGATGGCGTGGAGGGCGGGGTAGAAGGCCAATGCCGACACCGCTTTACCGCTTCCACTGCACAGACGGGCACGAGCTCGTGGCCGACCTCCAGGGCAAGCGGCTGCCGACGTGGGCGCTGATGCGCGCGCACGCGGAGCGCGTCGCGCTGGACCTGATGGTCGGCGCAACGCCGCGCGATTGGTCGTCCTGGACGGTGGAGATCTACGAGGCGTCGGGTCGCCACGTGCTTTCGAAGCCGTTCGCCGACGTGCTCGTCAATCGGCAGGCACGGCAAGGTTGAACGATTTCTGGAGGGTTTGCAGCAGATATGCCTGCCCGGGTCAGTGAAAACGACCACCCTGATCGGCCTCAGATATGTTCCGAGCCAGAAGCCTGCCTGCCGTCATCAGGGCCTGCCGCAGCACCGGCAGCATTTCCCTGGCGTGGTCCTGCTCGATGAGCCCATGTGCCATCAGCAAATGGTCAGCGACGAGTTCCAACACAGGCCTTGAATTCGTAGCCGGATGCCCCGGAGGCGGGACGAAGCGCGCGAGCGTTCCGTAGGCGGTGAAGGGTTCAGAGCCACTTGAAGCGATTTCGGTCAGCGACCCCAAATACCCGAGGAAGGTGCGTCCTGGGGGGCCGAATGACGGTATCGCTCCGCCGACGACCCAGGCGTAACTCCCGTCGGCCCGACGGAGCCGGTGGCGAAACGTGTACTCCATCTGCTCAGCATGGACGCTGCTGAGGAAGCTGATCGCGATCTCCCGATCCTCCGGGTGAACAGAATTCAACCAGCCATGACCCGCACCTGAAGCTTCGTCTCTCCCTGTGAACGCGCACCATTCTGGGCTGACGTAGGTCACCTCCCCCTCAGCGTTCGTGACGAAAATCATACCGTTCCCCCAGCTTCAAGACGTTTGGGGCGCTAACGCGCGTTAATGACACTAGGGCAGGCGCCACATACTCAAAACCATACTAGTGCAAATGGACTAATGTGCCGGCTAAAAAATGTGATATGAGAGAGAACAATCTTCTTCGTCGGGGTATGTGTCTCGTAATGACAAGCTCCTGCGAAACGCATCGGGCGATGCTGGACAATCTAGCTCGAGCCCTCGGCATTCCCTCCGAGCGATTTTTTGCCTGCGAATCGTTCGTAGATGGAGCCCTTACCGCTGAAGAATGCTTGAGCCTTTGGTCAAAGATCAAGACAATAGAGGGTCGCAAGCAAGCTCTGCAGGCGCTGCGCGTAATCGCGGAAACCTCCTGGCTCGATGAGGCCTAGGCGCCGCATTGCGCCGGTGCGCCCGCGCCCCTCCCCGCCGGCCCACATCCGGCGAGAGCACTTGTTTAGCTTCACAAATGATAGAGGTTGCGCAGCACTCGCGGCCACTAAGTAATCTTTTATCATATGTTTAGCCGGCGATCGTGTAAATCAGGCCATTTCGAGGATATGGAGACGAATGTCCTCTGGAACGGTTTGCCGCGTGTCGGGCTTTATAGGAAAATCGCCCATCGTTTTTTCTGGGTGTGAACAGGAAACCATGCGCGTCGTGAAAGATTTCTGCCGTTCATGCGGCATCGAAATAGTAATTTATGTTGGCACAGAATGCATGATCACACAGGCCGCTCATAAGGACCGGCAAGAGCATTGTAACTGCAAATCGGACGAGAGGTGCCCGATGGTCACCTTATCAATGGTAGCCCATGGGTGCGAACCGATGCCGCTGAAAGGGGCACGCTTTAAGGCCTCGCATCAGGTTCAGCCTCGAGTCGATGGCAACAGCCCGAAGCCGGGCTACGCTGTGGGATCCGCGTCGACTACCGCAGGGCGCTGATGATCAACGCGCGCCGCGTCGAGGCGATCGGCGAAACCTGGATCCGGTACGGGAATCAGACCTTCCGGCGGGACCGCCCGGGGCGGCCTTTTGGGGCGCCGGTACGGGAGGCCGGTCGGTAGGGTGCAGGCACGAAAAAGCCCGCCGCGACAGCTGCCGGTCGGGCTCAAGTGATGTCGGGGCCAGAGGAACCCCTTGGAAAGCCGGGGCGTAACGCGAGCTAGTTAACGGAGAACGAAAGAGCCCCGCGCGGCGGATGCCGGCGGGGCTAAGTGCGACTCGGGTAGGAATGAGCGTGAAACGGAAGTGCCCCACGCCGTGGCCGTAAGCGATCCATGTGCCAGCAGTACTGGAGCGAAGGCCTTGGGCACGGAAAAATCCCCGGCGGCAGCTGCCGGGCGATCTGAGGATAATGCAGTGGGGGAGGGGGGGCTCAGAGCCTGGGAGGTAGAGCCCCTTCTTCGTCCCAATGGTCCGGCCACCACCGCGACGCATCATGTGGTGGCGCATCATCGGCCGGCGCATCATACGACGATGCATCATCCGGCGCTCCATGCGGACATTCGTCACCAGCTCGGCGGGTGCGGCCACAGCGGCGGACGGGCCCATCGGTGCAGCGGAGGCGGACGTGGAGAGCGACG
>NZ_JAKSYA010000040.1:0-2146 GCF_022829485.1 Methylobacterium sp. J-059 | reverse complement strand
CACCTGGCCAAGAAAGTCGAGACCAGATCGCGCTGATCGCTCAGCGCTTCCTGATGAAGACCATGTGGTAGCCCTTGAGCGGACCCGGCGTGAGCCGGAACAGTAGTTCACAGAACTTACCCAGGACGATGTTCTCGCCATGATAGACCGGTTGCCCATCGAACGCGTAGGTGGCGAACCTGTGACCACGAGGCTGGACCCAACCGAGCCGTTGAAGCCCGACAGGTCGACTGCACCCAGGCCGTTGGCTGCGATCGTGGCCGTCTTGACGTAGGTCCCGTCCGTGAAGGTGGCGACCGCCGTCTCGGTCAGGCCGAGGCTGGCGACGCGGAAAGCTACAGCCTTCGCTTCGACAGCGTTGACGACGTGGTCGGCCGTGTCGTTGACAACCAGAGTGGGGAGCGGGACTTGACTCGGTGTGGTCGCCCCTACAGGCCCACCGAAATCCTTGATGAAGGCTGCGTCAGCCGCGGGATACAATCCCGTGTCGAGCCGACTGCTGTAGCCGTCGTCTCCATAGTTCCAGTAGCTCTGATACAGCGCCTTATGCTGCGCGAACCACGCTGCGGCTTTATCGAAGTATAGGGCGGCGTCCGGTGAATTGGCGCCCCATTCCGAGTAGGCGATGGGCTTGCCGTGTGCCGCTGCGAAGTCTGCCTGCCATTGCAGACCACCGGACTGATTGACCATCCAATCCCAAACCTGGGCCGGGTCGGTTCCCATCCAAGTGTTGTTCCAGTAGAAATCCATCCCGATGACATCGACGTATTTGTCGCCGGGATAAGCATCCGCAGGATGCTGAAACCAGTCATTGCCGACGTTCGGCGTCCACTCGAACTTGAAGCGGTCCGAGACGGAACGAAAAGTGTCTACGAACTGCTGCCATGCTCCGATGTAAGATTGCTCGTGCCCCTGCGCCGACCAGGGGAACCATGTGCCATTCATCTCCCAGCCGGTCCTGATATAAATCGGTCCGTCGCCGTACGATGAGTCCGCTATGGCTTGAGCGGCCTTCAGGTAGTGATCGTTATAAGCGCCCAGTGCAGCGCTATCGAGGTTCCCGTCGTACCAGGTCGTAAGAGGAACAGACCAATGAACGTCTCGGATGGCATTTTTCCAGAGACTGGTGGCCCAAGGTATTGAGCTGTCAAACTCAGCCCAGCTGTTTTGATTTAAAAACATTTCCACAAAATCGACTGGCTTTCCAAGCCAGTTCTCGAAATGATCCACGTCACTAGGTGAATTACCAACGTATACACCTAATCCAGTCATATGACTTTCTCAATGGGATTTCCAGGATTTGTCCGCGTAGTTACTAATTAAGCCGCTATTAAGTTGCATTCGAAAGGGTGTCATTATGCCGCAGCTTTTCTTAGACCCCGTCCGATAACGTCCGGCAGGGGTTGAGTGGCCGGGATGGCGGTGATTCCAGAAGGGTGCCGAAGCCTGACCTGGAAGTGCCATGTGGACCCCGACCACTCGCCGGCAGCATCGCCGCGCCAACCTGCGCTACGAAACCGACCTGACGGATGGCGAGTGGGCCGTGATCGCGCCGCTGATGCCGGAGCCGGCCTCGTGCGGTCGTCCGCCTGTTTGGACGATGCGAAAAATCCTGAACGCCATCCTCTACGTGCTGCGCGGCGGCATCGCGTGGCGGATGATCCCGAAGGACCTGCCTCCGCGCAGCACGACGTTTGGCTACTTTGCGCGCTGGCGCGACGACGGCCTGTTCGGCCGGATCAACCATCACCTCGTCATGGCGGACCGCGAGCGGGTCGGTCGAAGGGCCTCGCCCACCGCCACAGTGCTTGATAGCCAGAGCGTGAAGACCACCGAGAGCGGAGGGCCGCGCGGCTACAACGCCGGAAAGAAGATCAAGGGCCGTACAAGGGCCGCAAGCGTTAGGCCCTGGTCGACACGGACGGACGCGCTCTCGTCCTCGACCCACAGCCCGCCGACGTGCAGGATCGCGATGGGGCCGGACCGGTGCTGCGCCTGTCGCGGCGGACCTTCCCGTTCATCGCCAAGGCCTTCGCCGATGCAGGCTATGCCGGCGACAGGCCCGCGACCGCAACGATCATCACCGTCGACATCGTGCGCAAACCCAAGGATCAGGTCGGCTTTGCCGTGCGCCCGCGCAGATGGG
>NZ_JAKSYA010000039.1:0-1587 GCF_022829485.1 Methylobacterium sp. J-059 | reverse complement strand
TACTGGGAGGACCAGGGCTACGCCTGGTATGCCGGCATCTGAGGTGGCAGGGACGTGCCGTCGACGTTCACGCGGGACCTAGATCCTCGCCATTTCCGAGGCGACGTCCAGCAGGGTTTCCCCGGTCACGTCGGGTCCCTTAAGGACAGCCGAGTACGGCCGGCCCCGTGCGACGTAGCCTGCCATGAGGCCTGCGATCTTGGCACCGTGCAGGTCCCAGGGATGGGTCGCGATCAGGGCCATCTCGCCCGGTGCGACCCCGGCGGTCTGGGCCGCATAGAGATAGACCTCGGCACGCGGTTTCGAGAGCTTCACGTCCTCTACGGAAAGAATTTGCTCGACCATCCCGTCCATGCTCGCCGCAGCGAGCAATCCCTGCGTGGTCTTGACCGCGCCGTTGCTCAACGCGCAGACCCTGACGCCGGAATCGACCAAAACTTGGAATGCGGCCTTCGCGTCCCCGTGCGGGGGAAGGGCCCTCATCATGTCGAGCACGGCCTGCTTATCCTTCGAGGAAGCAGTGAGACCCTGCATGGCGAGCAACTCGTCGAGGCACGCCGATAGAACTGCCTGGAAGGGCGCGAAGCTGTTGGTAGTAGCAAGGGCGAAGGTGTCCCTCAAGCCGGCCGTGTAGAGGAGATCGAGGGCAAGCGACGGCAGACCCAACCCGACCAGGGGCGCCCGCATCGGCTCCATGCTGAACACGGTGCCGATGATGTCGAAGGCGACGACCTTGGGGCGGTGGGGCATGACGGTTCCGATGTCGGTCGGCGCACTGGGGTCGAAGGGGTAGCGGGGGTGATCTTCGAAGAGGTTCGAGGTATCGGTGGCGTGGGGCCACGCCGTGAATGATGCCTTTCGACGCGAACGCGGGCCGTCCCCCCTTGGAAGGTCGGCCCGCATTGACGTCTTAGATTTCGCCGGTGGTTTCGCCCGGCCGGCGTCAGGTCACTTGGCGCCGGTGGTACCGGTGGCCATCCCACCGAAGGCGGCCTTGAGGTCGGCGATGACGGCGTTCTCGGCTTCCTTGGCCTTGGCCACGACGTTGCCCATGCCGAAGAACTCGTGGGTCACGCCGGGGTAATCGCGGTAGGTCACCTGGCCGCCCGCAGCCTTGATCTTGTCGGAGAGCATCTTGCCGTCGTCGTGCAGCGGGTCGATCTGCGCGGTCACCACCGTGAACGGGGGCAGGCCCTTAAGGTCGGCCTTGCTGACGATGTCGAGGCGCGGGTCCGCCCGGTCGGCGTCGTTGCGCACGGTCTGGTCGTAGAACCAGGCCATCATCGGCTTGTCGAGGGGCTTGGCCGAGGCGTTGTCCTTGTAGGACTGCGTGTCGAGGTTGGTGCCGGCCATCGGGTAGACGGCAACGACCTGCACCGGCTTCTCGACGTTCCCGTCACGGGCCATGATGGCCACGTTGGTCACGAGGTTGCCACCGGCGGATTCACCGAGCAGAGCGACCTTTGACGGGTCGCCGCCGAAGCTTTTCGCGTTGGCGAGCGCCCACTTGTAGGCGGCGAAGGCGTCCTCGTGCTGGGCCGGGAACTTCGCCTCCGGCGCGTGCCGGTACTCGACCGAGACCACCAC
>NZ_JAKSYA010000026.1:0-1423 GCF_022829485.1 Methylobacterium sp. J-059 | reverse complement strand
GGGGGTGGCCGAGAAGCGGTTGCGGTTCTGGCCGAAGTCGACGTACTGCGCGTCGGCCTCGATGCCGATCACGACGCCAGAGCCCGGGGTGAACTGGGAGTTTTAGCCGAACTGGCCACCGCCGGTGAAGCCGTCGTTGCCTCGGCTGCCGCCGAGGGCGAGCACGCCGCAGGTGTTTCCGCCGGCCGGTCCGGCGGAGATCGCGTTGCCGCGCGAGCCGCCGACGCCGGTGGCGCCGCGGCGATCGCTGGCAGTGAAGCCGTAGCCGGCGTTGATACCGAAGTAGGCGCCAGTCCAGGTGAACACCGGAACCGGGGTGAACACCGGCGGCGGAGCGCGACGCGGAAGGTCGGCGGCCGAAGCGGCAGCGGTGAGAGCCGTGAAGGCTGCGAAGGACGTAAGGATCTTGTTCATATCTAGGGTACCGATCGGTATGTTTGGTTGACGGAGAAAATACCCTCTTCTCGGCGAGTAGATGTAGCGTTCAGGACACACCGACGATCCCTATATTCTTATCCAGACACGCTCCCTCATCGTTGAAGCGTGTCCTTCTTGAGCGCGTCTTCCCATAAGCCTTTGATGCCAAGGCGAGCTTGCCGCTCGGGCATGGCTTTCTTAGGCTGCGCCACAGGCGTGACCCCCAGAGTTAACACCTTGCCTGATGACCGAGAGGCATGCACATTGAGACGTCGTTTCAGGCGGTCGCCGGGTCGGCTCTCGTCATGGCAGGTAGGCCCCCCGAAACAGGTCTCCCAGCGCCCTGCGCCGAAACAGCGTTCGCCACCGCCGCCGCTGATGCTCCGGCCGGTCATGGTTCACATGGCAGCGCTGGCAGAACGCGGCGAGGTTGGCATCCGCGTTGTTCGCGGTGTCGTGGTCCCGATGCGCCGTCGCGAGCACCACGCGCGTCGTGCGCAGGCTTCCCGTCAGGTCATCCAGGGTCGGCAGTTCGGCGAGGCTCTTGCCCTTCCCGTCGCGCCAGGCGCCGATCTGAGCGTCCCACCAGCGCCCATCGCCGAGATGGTAGACGATACACCCGTGCGGCCGACCGCAGCCCTCGCAGGCGCTGCCAGCGCGCCGGAAGCGGACCATGGCCGACAGTTCGCGCCAGTCGATCGGGTAGAAGAAGCGGTGCTCTCGCCGGATCGGCATTTTGCGATCCTCGAAGTGGGGCAGGCGTCACGTGAAGCTTAGAAGCGAAACGGTTCGCCGTGCCGTGTCTAAAGCGTCACACGTCGGGGACAAGCCGCTTTCCGATCGCGACTGTCTGCCAGACCGAAAATGCAACGCTTGGCAGGTTGTTCGCTGCAGCGCAGCGACCTAGGTTCGCAGTGCGGGACGGCGATGGCGTCGCGGTCCCGCTGTCCTTCTTGGACGTTTCCTCCCAAGACTTCGGGCCGCTCCTTCGGGGGTGGCCTTTTTT
>NZ_JAKSYA010000025.1:0-591 GCF_022829485.1 Methylobacterium sp. J-059 | reverse complement strand
ATTGTGACAGGGCGTTCGTGCGCGATTCCAGCGCGCCGACGCGGGACTCGACGCCGCCGATCCGCCCTTCCGCCGAGTCGAGGCGGGAGCCGAGGCCGGCGATGGTGCTCGGGCCGTAGCCGGAGGTCGCGAGGTTGCCCGCCGCGTCGGTGGTCACGAACTGCGTCGCGCCGTTCTGGGCCGCGGCGCTCTGCGCCGACGTGATCCCGCCGAGCGTATAGGTGTTCGAGCCGTTGCCGATCGCGACTTGGTTCGTGCGGGTGGTCTGCGCGCCGGGACCGATCGCGATGGTGTTGGCCTGCGTCGCCGAGGCGCTGCGGCCGATCGCGATGGAGCCGTCGCCGGCCGCGTTCGCCTCGGTCCCGAGGGCCGTCGCGCTCACGCCGCCCGCCGTGGCGCCGTAGCCGGCCGCGAGCGCGTCAGCGCCGCCGGCGACCGGGAGCGGGAACTGGCTGACGTTGTTGCCGCGGATCGGCAGGTTCTCGGCGTTCGACAGCCGCAGCTCGATCGCCGCGATGCGGGCCGGATCGTACACGGTGCTGCCGCCGCCGCCGCCGGGTCCGGCTCCGCCGCCCGTGCAGGGATTGCAGG
>NZ_JAKSYA010000023.1:0-31958 GCF_022829485.1 Methylobacterium sp. J-059 | reverse complement strand
CCGTGGATCGGCGACACCGATGGCGTGGGGTCTGGACAAGGACACAGCGGTAGCGGGGACAACTCCGAGAAACCAATAGAATGCTACAACGAGCCTATTGCAGGGCATCTGGTTTTATCTAATATCCAGATAGGTCCATTCCATCTACAAAACAACTTCGAGCGCGCCCTAACCGGCGCGCTTTTCTTGTTGCCGATCTGAGTCTTAGACAGCGAGATCCTGAAACAATAAACGCCCCAGGAGGCTTGCTCCTGAGGCGTTGTTCGACCTAGCGGCCAGTCTGATCGGGCTGGGGATCCCTAGGCCAAAAGAATGGCCGAAGGTCCTAGTACGAGCCGAACTTGTAGTTCAGGCCGGCGCGCACGACGGCGAACTCGGTGCTGTTGTTGCGGTTCAGGCCGCTCTGCACGACGGTCACGCCCGGCGAGGTCAGGGTCACGGTGCCGGTCGAGTTGGAGGCGAAGGCGCCGTTGTTGCGGCCGCCCTGGTCGAGGTTCACGTACAGGCCTTCCACCTTCAGCGTCACGGCCGAGGAGCGGAAGAAGTTCAGGAACGAGTCGGTCGGCAGGGCGTACTCGACGCCGGCGCCGGCAGCCCAGCCGGTCTGGAAGTCGTTGCGGGACACGCCCGAACCGAAGTCACGGCCGCCGCCGCTGCCGTAGGCGAAGCCGCCGGTGCCGTACACGAGGGTGCGGTCGAAGGCGTAGCCGAGGCGACCGCGCACGGTGCCGAAGTAGTCGAGGCTGGAGAGGCCCGACGGGTTGTAGATCAGGTTGCCGGGCAGGATGCCGCCGCCAGCGACGGTGGCCGACGAGAAGCGGTTGCGGTTCTGGCCGAAGTCGACGTACTGCGCGTCGGCCTCGATGCCGATCACGACGCCCGAGCCCGGGGTGAACTGGTAGTTGTAGCCGACCTGGCCACCGCCGGTGAAGCCGTCGTTGCCGCGGCTGCCGCCGAAGGCGAGCACGCCGCCGGTGTTGCCGCCGGCCGGGCCGGCGAAGATCGCGTTGCCGGGCGAGACGCCGACGACGGTGGCGCCGCGGCGATCGCTGGCATCGAAGCCGTAGCCGGCGTTGATACCGAAGTACGCGCCCGTCCAGGTGAACACCGGAACCGGGGTGAACACCGGCGGCGGAGCGCGACGCGGAAGGTCAGCGGCGGACGCGACGGCGGTGAGGCCGGCGAGAACGGTGGTGGCGAGGAGAAGGCTCTTCATTTTTTTCCAGGTCCTGGTTGGCAAAGCCGAGTTTGTTCTAAGCCGGGTTGCCCGCTCGGTCTGTCGCTTTCCTGCAACAAGCTCGCTCAGATGACCCGGAAGCGGTCAACGAAAGATGAAGGTTACGCCCGGCTTACGCGATGTCGTTCGCAGGTGTGTCTTGGCGCACATGGTCCGGCAGGAAAGATCAGGGTTCGCCCCACGCCTCGTTCTGTTGTCCGGGGTTCACGATCGATTTACCGAAGACCGGAGCCGTGCTTATCATATGTCATGACCCTGCTCGGGCGGTGGCATTTTATTTCCTCCCTCGGAAGCCGTTGCGGCCGTAAGGCGAAGATTAACCATGAGCCTTCACCGTCGATCTCCGCGAGGGGCCGGAATTCGGCGGACAGGTGCGCGATGAGCGAAGACATCGGGTCGGCGAAGTCGCACGGCATCCTGCGCTGGACGATCCAGACCACCGGCATCGCCGCGATCGTCGCCCTCGCGGCGGCCCATCACTTCGCGCGGGCCGATCGGAACGCTGAGCCGACCCGTATGGCCCAGGCGACGTCGAGGGGGACGATCGCCGATCCGGAGACGACCGGCTCGATCGCGCAGGGCGTTCGCGCCGTGAGGCTCGATCCCTGCAACCTCCCTTCGAGCATGCGTGGCCTCCGCCCATAAGGGGCAGTCTTCGCACCTTTCGGAGGGGGAAACCCCGGCTCGTCCGGGTGCATCAGATTGACAAGTGGTTGCAAGGGCCTAAGTGTCCCGCGCACTCGCAGGCGCGGCGGGCCGTCGACCCGACCGGCCGTCGCTGCCGTCGCCGCGACGATGTCCTCCGCGCCGGCCCTGCCCGACCCCGCGCGCAACGGTTCTCAAAAGATTATGTCATTTGCCGATCTCGGATTGAGCGACAAGGTCCTCCAGGCCGTCACCGCCGCCGGCTATACGGAACCGACGCCGATCCAGAGCCAGGCGATCCCGCACGTGCTCGCCCGGCGCGACGTCCTGGGCATCGCGCAGACCGGCACCGGCAAGACGGCCGCGTTCACCCTGCCGATGCTGACCATGCTCGAGAACGGGCGGGCGCGGGCGCGGATGCCGCGGACGCTGATCCTCGAGCCGACCCGCGAGCTGGCGGCGCAGGTGGTCGAGAATTTCGATCGCTATGGCACCAACCACAAGCTCAACGTCGCGCTGATCATCGGCGGCGTCTCCTTCGCCGACCAGGACGCCAAGCTGACCCGCGGCACCGACGTGCTGATCGCGACGCCGGGGCGCCTGCTCGACCATTTCGAGCGCGGCAAGTTGCTGCTCAGCGGCGTCGAGCTCCTGGTCATCGACGAGGCCGACCGCATGCTCGACATGGGGTTCATCCCCGACATCGAGCGCATCGTGAAGATGGTGCCGTTCACCCGCCAGACGCTGTTTTTCTCCGCGACCATGCCGCCGGAGATCGAGCGGCTCGCCGACATCTTCCTGCACAATCCCGAGCGGATCGAGGTGGCGCGCGCCGCCTCCACCGCCTCGACCATCGTGCAGCGTCTGGTCGCGACCTCGTCGGACGGCAGCGCCAAGCGCGAGCGCCTGCGCAAGCTGATCCGCGGCGAGGCCGACCTGAAGAACGGCATCATCTTCTGCAACCGCAAGCGCGACGTCGCGCTGCTGCAGAAGTCGCTGGTGAGCCACGGCTTCGATGCCGCCGCGCTCCATGGCGACATGGACCAGCGCTCGCGCACCACCGCCCTCGAAGCCTTCCGCGGCGGCGAGACGGCCTTGCTGGTTGCGAGCGACGTCGCGGCGCGCGGCCTCGACATCCCCGCGGTGAGCCACGTCTTCAACTTCGACGTGCCGAACCATCCCGAGGATTACGTCCACCGCATCGGCCGCACCGGCCGCGCCGGCCGTTCGGGGGCGGCCTTCACCCTGGTCAGCCGCAGCGACGACCGCTCGCTCCAGGCGATCGAGTCGCTGATCGGGCAGCCGATCCCGTGGATGGACGGGGACGTCGACACCGCCGCGCCGAGCCAGGAAGGCACCGACGAGGGCGAGACGCGCACCCGCCATCGCGGACGCGCCGGCGATTCCGCGCGACGCGGCCGAAAGGTCCCCGCCGAGGCCGAGGCGCCGCGGGAGGCGCGGTCGTCGCGTGGACGGAGGGATTCCGTCAAGACGGAGCCTTCCGCCAACCTAGAGTCCGGCTCGGTTGCGGAGACCTCGCCTCGGCGCGAGCCTCAGCGGCGACCGGACGAGGCGCGGCGGGAGGCACCGCGCCGTCCGGCAGCCGAGGCGCGGCCGCGTCCCGAGCGAACTCCCGCCCCCGCGGCTCGCCCGCCGCAGGACCGGTCGCGCGACGAGCGCGGCTATGGGCGCCGCCGCGACGAGGACGGCGATACGCCCGTCGGTCTCGGCGAGCACGTTCCGGCCTTCATGCTGCGGCCGGCGGTGATCAAGAAGCAGGATTGAGCCGCAGATCGCGACCTCGGCCTTAACCCTCCGTCCACGCTCCTTAAGGTAGCTTGCGGCGTCCGACCCGAACGCCGACGCGACGGGGCGGCGATGGACGATGGGGATCGGATGAGCGAAGGGCTTTATGCCGACCGCGATCGCAGCTTCGCCCTGGCGCGCCGCGCCCAGGAGCTGATGCGCGATTACGGGCCCTCGGCGACACCGCGGGCCTACGCCGTCTGGTACACCTACGTCTCCGGCGATCAGCCGCTGATGAACGACGCGATCAAGCGTCTCACCGCGACGAACGCGGGATTGTCCGCCTCGGACGTCGACGATCTCTACGACAGCTATCTCGGCGGCTCGCGCTACGTCACGGCCGCCGGAGAGACCGGCGCGACGATGCTGACCGAGATCGAGGGCGTCATGGAGATGCTCGACCTCTCGCTCGGCTCGGCCGCGCAGTACGGCGAGTCGTTGCGCGCTCTGAGCCACGACCTCTCGGTCTCGACGCTGAATCGGGCGCGCCTGCGCGAGATCGTGGCCACCCTGGTCGCGACGACGCGGGAAGTCGCCTCCAACAACCGGACCCTCGAGGCGCGGATGCGGGAAAGCCGCACCGAGGTCGAATCCTTGCGCGAGAAGCTCGAGGCGACGCGGATCGAGAGCCTGACGGATCCGCTGACCGGGCTGGCGAACCGCAAGCATTTCGAGGAGATGCTGCACAAGGCGCTCGATCGCGCCTCGCTCGGCACGTCCTCGAGCCTCGTCGTGCTCGACATCGATTTCTTCAAGCGCTTCAACGACCTCTACGGCCACCTCACCGGCGATCAGGTGCTGCGCCTGGTCGCCGTCGTCATGCGAGAAAGCGTCGAGAAGGGCGCGATGCTCGCCCGTTTCGGCGGCGAGGAGTTCGGCATCCTGCTGCCCGGCACGAACCGGGAAACGGCCTACGCCATCGCGGAGAAAGTCCGAACCAGCGTGATGGGCCGGGAGCTGATCAAGCGCTCGACCGGGGAATCGCTCGGGAAGGTCACGATCTCGCTCGGCGTGGCGTGCTACCGCCGCGGCGACACGCCGGTCTCGTTGCTGGAGCGTGCGGACCTGTGCATGTTCGCCGCCAAGCGCGCCGGCCGCAACCGCACGCTCGACGATGCGACCACGGCGGACCTCGTCGCCGCGGTCGCCTGATCGCGGGTTCAGGCCGAGGCGAGCAGCCGCTCCGGGCCGACCGGCGTGATCGCGACGGACTCGCCGCAGCCGCAGGCCGAGGTCTGGTTCGGGTTGTTGAACACGAACTGCGAGGCGAGCTTGCTGGACTGGAAGTCCATCTGCGTGCCGAGCAGGAACAGCAGCGCCTTCGGATCGACGAAGACCTTCACGCCGCGATCCTCGACCATGTCCTCGCCGGGCTTGCGATCCTCGGCATATTCCATTGTGTAGGACATCCCTGCGCAGCCGCCGTTCTTCACGCCGACCCGCAGGCCCGCGATCGGCCGGTCGGCGTCGGCGATGATCGCCTTGATGCGGTCGGCTGCCGCATCCGTCAGCGACATGACCTTGAAACTCGTGGACATCGGTGTCTCTCCGGCAGCCGGGTTCAAGGCCCGGGCGGTTGAGGGTGCGCGTACGGTCTTAAGATAAGGATCGCGCGGAGCACGGTCCATACCGCTCGGTGACGCTCACCACATGTCGAGGGCGACGCGGGCCTCGTCGGACATGCGGCTCTGATCCCACGGCGGATCGAACACCATCGTCACCGCGCAGGATTGGACGCCCGGGACCTTGGCGACCGCATCCTCGACCCAGCCCGGCATCTCGCCGGCGACCGGGCAGCCCGGAGCCGTCAGCGTCATGTCGATCGACACCTTGCGGTCGTCGTCGATGTCGACCTTGTAGATCAGGCCGAGCTCGTAGATGTCGGCTGGGATCTCGGGATCGTAGACCGACTTCAGCGCGGCCACGATATCGTCGGTCAGCCGGTCGAGCTCGGCGGGCGGCACGCCCTCGGCTCCGGCGACCTTCGGCGTGTTGGCGCCTCCGGTGATCGTCGCGTCGCTGCTCATGCTCATCTCCTCATCGCGCCGCCGCGGCGGGGCGGCGACCCAGTCCAAACGCTCAGGCGAACATCATCTCGGCGCGGGCGAGCGCCTCGGCCAGCACGTCGATCTCGGCCTGGGTGTTGTACATCCCGAACGAGGCGCGGCAGGTCGAGGTGACACCGAAGCGGGTGAGCAGCGGCATCGCGCAATGCGTGCCGGCCCGGACCGCGACGCCCGAACGGTCGATCACCGTCGCGATGTCGTGGGCATGGGCGCCCTTCATCTCGAAGGCGATGACGCCGACCTTGCCCTTCGCGGTTCCGATCTGCCGGATCGCATTCATCGCGCCGAGCCGTTCCTGGGCATAGGCGGTGAGCGCGGCCTCGTGCGCCGCGATCTTGTCGCGCCCGACCGACATCATGAACTCCAGCGCCGCGCCGAGGCCGATGGCCTCGACGATCGCCGGCGTGCCCGCCTCGAACCGATGCGGCGGATCGTTGTAGGTGATCGCCTCCTGGCTGACCGTGCGGATCATCTCACCGCCGCCCTGGTAGGGCGGCAGGCGCTCCAGCCATTCCTTCTTGCCGTAAAGCACGCCGATCCCGGTCGGGCCGTAGACCTTGTGACCGGTGAAGACGAAGAAGTCGCAATCGAGCGCCCGCACGTCGACCGGCTGATGCACCGCGCTCTGCGCGCCGTCGAGCAGCACCGGCACGCCGTGGGCGTGGGCGATGCGGACGATCTCGGCCGCCGGCGTGACCGTGCCCAGCACGTTCGACATCTGCGTGATCGCGACCATCTTGGTGCGCGGCGTGAACAGCTTCTCGTAGTCCTCGACGAGGAAGTTGCCCTCGTCGTCGACCGGCGCCCACTTGATGACGGCCCCGCGGCGTTCGCGCAGAAAGTGCCAGGGCACGATGTTGGAATGGTGCTCCATGATCGAGAGGATGATCTCGTCCCCCTCCCCGATCATCCCGGCCCAGCCCATCGACGCGGCCACGAGGTTGTAGGCCTCGGTGGCGTTGCGGGTGAAGATGATCTCGTCGGTCGACGCGGCATTCAGGAACTGCCGCGTGGTCTCGCGGGCACCCTCGAATCCCTCGGTCGCGGCGTTGGCCATGAAGTGCAGGCCGCGATGGACGTTGGCGTAGCCGGTCTCCATGCACGCGACCATCGCGTCGATGACCGCGCGCGGCTTCTGCGACGAGGCGGCGTTGTCGAGGTAGACCAGCGGCTTGCCGTAGACTTTCTCCGACAGGATCGGAAATTGCGCCCGGATCGCCTCGACGTCGTAGGTAGGCTGGCGGAGAGGAGCGTTCATGGTGTCGGCCTCGAACCGGCGGTCTTTCGCAAGCATCGCCCCTCCAACCTGCAGCCTCGTCCAGAGGTGCCGAAGCGAAGCGGAGGCCTCGACGGAGGTCTCCAGAGATAGTGCGATCCCTCGTCTCCTCCTTCGAGGCCCACCGACGTGGGCGCCTCAGGATGAAGGTCTGGGAGGGATCGCGGTCACATCACCCATTTTCCAGGATGCGCGCGACCGGGGCCGATCACCCCCGCGAGGCCAGCCAAGCCTCGATCTCGCCGATGAGCGCCGCGCGGGCGCCCTCGTGCGTGACCGACTCCACCGCCTCGCCGACGAAGGCCTGCACCAGCAGGCTCTCGGCGATCGGCTTCGGCAGGCCGCGGGCCATGAGGTAGAACAGCAGGTCTTGGTCCGGGGCGCCGCAGGTGGCGCCGTGGCCGCAGGCGACGTCGTCGGCGAAGATCTCGAGCTCCGGCTTGTTCATCATCTGCCCCTCGTCGGAGAGGAGCAGGCAATCGGACTTCATCTTGCCGTCGGTCTTCTGCGCGATCTGGCGGACGATGATCTTGCCCTGGAACACGCCGGTGGCGTCGCCGTCGATCACCGTCTTGAACATCTCGCGGCCGACGCCGCCGACCGCCGCATGGTCGGCCAGCAGCGTCGAGTCGGCGAGCTGCCCGTCGCCGAGCATCGCCGCGCCGTTGACGACCGCGTTCACGTTCTCGCCGGCCACGTGCATGTAGATCTGGTGGCGCGACAGCACGGCGCCGGTGACGAGGTTCACCGTTTCCAGCCTCGACTCGTCGTCGAGCCGCACGCTGATGGTCGAGAGCGCGATCGCCTTGTCGCCCTCGCGGTTGATCCGCGCGTGCCGGAAGGCGGCATGCTTGCCGACATGGACGTCGAGGGCGTCGTTCGGCTGGTAGGTCAGCCCGTTCGGGCCCTCGTGCGTCTCGAGCAAGGTGAACTCGGCGCCGTCGGCGACCTCGACCAGAACGCGCGTCGCGGTGGAGAAGCCCTCCGCCCCGGCGCCGACGAAGCGCAGGTGCAGCGGGGTCTCGACCTTGGCGCCGGCCTCCACCGAGATCAGCGCGCCGTCGGCGAGGAAGGCGGTGTTCAGCTGATAGATCGGGTTCTCGCGGGCCTGCGCCACCGGCGCAAGGTTCTTCAGGCGCGCATCGCCCCGGCTCAGGGCCTCGTTCAGCGGCGATACCGAGACGCCGGCGGGCACGCGATCGAGATCGGACAGCTCGCGGATCAGGTGCCCGTTGACGAAGGTCAGGCGCACCGCCTCGACCGCCGAGAACGCGGTCGCGGCGGCGACGGCGGACGTGGCGAGGTCGAGCGCCGGCGTCTCGGCCGGCGGCGCGGCTTCCTGCATCGCGGCACGCAGGTCGGTGTACTTGAACGCCTCGATGCGGCGGCTCGGCAGGCCGACGGCCTCGAAGAAGCGGAACGCCTCCTCGCGGGAGATCGCGGTTTCGCTGCCGAACCCCTTGCGGGCGGTCTCGAACAGGGTCGAGAGACCGGTCTCGGCGCTGGTGCGGAGATTGGCGATGTCGGCCATGGGCTTACGCAGCCTCGTTGGTGCGGTACTCGGCGTAGCCGGAGGCCTCGAGTTCCTTGGCGAGCTCCTTGCCGCCGGTCTTCACGATGAGACCCTTCGACATGACGTGCACGGTGTCGGGCACGATGTAGTCGAGCAGGCGCTGGTAGTGGGTGATGACCAGGAACGAGCGGCCCTGCGCGCGCAGGGCGTTGACGCCCTCGGAGACGATGCGCAACGCGTCGATGTCGAGGCCGGAATCCGTCTCGTCGAGCACGCAGAACTTCGGCTGCAGAAGCGCCATCTGCAGGATCTCCATGCGCTTCTTCTCGCCGCCGGAGAACCCGACGTTGAGGGCGCGGCGGAGCATGTCCTTGTTGATCTCGAGCTTCTCGGCCGCCGCGTTGACCTGGCGGATGAAGTCCGGGGTCGCGATCTCGGCCTCGCCGCGGGCGCGGCGCTGGGCGTTGAGGCAGGCCTTGAGGAAGGTCATCGTGCCGACGCCCGGGATCTCCAGCGGATACTGGAAGGCGAGGAACACGCCGGCCGCGGCGCGCTCGTCCGCGCCCATCTCCAACACGTTCTGGCCGTCGAGCAGGATCTCGCCGTCGAGGACCTCGTAGTCCTCCTTGCCGGCGATGACGTAGGAGAGCGTCGACTTGCCGGAGCCGTTCGGACCCATGATCGCGGCGACCTCGCCGTCGTTCACGGTGAGGTTCAGGCCGTTGAGGATGCGGTTGTCCTCGATCTGCACGACGAGGTTCTTGATTTCGAGCATGTTCGCGTAGTCCCGAAGATGGTGTGCGACGGTATCGCCCTGCGGTCCCGTCAGAGAAATTTTTGAAGCGCTGCGATCACGGCGACGGCGGCCGCGATGATCGCCCTGAGCTTCACGGTCATTCGGAGTTCGAGTTCGCGCAGCGAACCGTCGATCCCCGCCTTCAACGCCTTGAGTGCCAACCTCAGCGTCTTCTCCATATCCGCCAAATCCGCCTTGGTCGCGGAATCGGCGATGATCATGTCGCGTGCCGGTTCAGCGCGCGACGGCCTGCTCGCGTCCGACACCCACCTGTTCGAGCCGTTGGGTCAACTGCAGGGTGTCGAACGCGAAGGCCATCGCGTGTTGCCTACCCCACCGAGCCTTCGAGGCTGATCGAGATCAGCTTCTGAGCCTCGACGGCGAACTCCATCGGCAACTGCTGCAGCACGTCGCGCACGAAGCCGTTGACGATGAGCGCGGTCGCCTCCTCCTCGGAAAGGCCGCGCTGCAGGCAGTAGAACTTCTGGTCCTCGGAGATTTTCGAGGTGGTGGCCTCGTGCTCGAACACCGCGGACGCGTTCTTCGACTCGATGTAGGGCACGGTGTGCGCCCCGCACTGGTCGCCGATCAGCAGGCTGTCGCAATTGGTGAAGTTGCGCGCGTTCGAGGCCTTCTTGTGCGCCGAGACGAGGCCGCGATAGGTGTTCTGAGAGCGGCCCGCCGAGATGCCCTTCGAGATGATCCGGCTGGTGGTGTTCTTTCCCAGATGGATCATCTTGGTGCCGGAATCGACCTGCTGCATGCCGTTCGACACCGCGATCGAGTAGAACTCGCCGCGGGAATTGTCGCCGCGCAGGATGCAGGACGGGTACTTCCAGGTGATCGCCGAGCCGGTCTCGACCTGCGTCCACGAGATCTTCGAGTTGTCCCCGCGGCAATCGCCGCGCTTGGTCACGAAGTTGTAGATGCCGCCCTTGCCTTCGTTGTCGCCCGGGTACCAGTTCTGGACGGTCGAGTACTTGATCTCGGCGTCCTCCAGGGCGACGAGCTCGACCACCGCGGCGTGCAGCTGGTTGTCGTCGCGCTTCGGGGCGGTGCAGCCCTCGAGATACGAGACGTAGGAGCCCTTGTCGGCAATGATCAGCGTGCGCTCGAACTGGCCGGTGTCGCGCTCGTTGATGCGGAAGTAGGTCGACAGCTCCATCGGGCAGCGCACGCCCGGCGGGATGTAGACGAACGAGCCGTCCGAGAAGACGGCCGAGTTCAGCGTCGCGAAGAAGTTGTCGGTCACCGGCACGACCGAGCCGAGGTACTTTCTGACGAGGTCCGGGTACTCGCGGATCGCCTCCGAGATCGGCATGAAGATCACGCCGGCCTTCGACAGCTCGGCCTTGAACGTCGTCGCGACCGAGACGGAGTCGAACACGGCGTCCACGGCGACCCGGCGCTCGGGGGCGATGCCCTCCAGCACCTCGACCTCGCGGAGCGGGATGCCGAGCTTCTCGTAGGTCTTCAGGATCTCGGGGTCGATCTCGTCGAGCGACATCGCCGCCGGACGCTTCGGCGCGGCGTAGTAGTAGATGTTGTTGTAGTCGACCTTGTCGTAGGCGACGCGGGCCCAGTCCGGCTCCTGCATGGTCTGCCAGCGCTTGTAGGCGTCGAGCCGCCAGGCGAGCATCCACTCCGGCTCGTCCTTCTTGGCAGAGATGAAGCGCACCACATCCTCGGAGATGCCCTTCTCGGACTTCTCCATCTCGATGGTGGTCTCGAAGCCGTACTTGTACTGGTCGAGGTCGATCGAGCGGACCCGATCGATGGTTTCCTGCACGGCAGGCATCAGCGTCTCCTAAGCATCGCCGGTTTCAAGGACCGGAGGCTTCCATGTGAGATGGCGTCGGCGCGGCGCTCAGGCCGCAAGCCCTCGCCGTCTATATAGGGTCTCGACGACCCGTTCGAAGGCACCGAGGAAGCGCGCAGTGTCGCCCTCCCCCGTATTCCAGCCGAGGCTGACGCGTAGCGCCCCCGCGGCCAGCGCAGGGCTCACGCCCATGGCGGCCAGGACCGGCGACCGCGCCACCTTGCCCGACGCGCAGGCCGATCCCGACGACACCGCCACGCCGGCGAGATCGAAGGCGATCAGGGCGGTCGGCGCATCGAGCCCCGGCACCGCGAAGCACAGGGTGTTCGGCAACCGCTCGGCGTCACGGCCGAACACCACCCCGTCCGGCGCGCGGGCCAGCACCGCCTCCTCCAGCGCGTCGCGCAGCTGCGCGAGGCGCCGGGATTCCGTATCGAGCGCGAGGCGGGCGATCTCCGCCGCCTCGCCCATCCCGACGAGCCCGGGAAGGTTCTCGGTGCCGCAGCGCAGCCGCGCCTCCTGGCCGCCGCCGCGGACGAAGGCCGCGTCGAGCTGCGCGTCGTCCCGCAGCACCAGCGCGCCGACGCCCTTCGGCGCCGAGAACTTGTGCCCGGACAGGGTCAGCGCATCGAGCCCGAGCGCAGCGAAATCGACCGGGATCTTGCCGACCGCCTGCACCGCGTCGCTGTGCACGAGGGTGCGGCCGTGCCGCCTCGCCAGGGCCACGACGGCGGCGATCGGCTGCACCACGCCGGTCTCGTTGTTGGCCGCGTGCACCGAGACGAGCACGTCCAGGTCGCGAAGGGCGTCGAGCCGCGCCGCCAGCGCATCGAGGTCGAGCACGCCGGAAGCCAGGACCGGTAGCACCTCGACGGCGTCGGCCGGGAAGCGGTGGCCGGCGGTGACGCAGGGGTGCTCGGTCGCGCCGATCAGAAGCCGCGTCGGTGCGGCGCTCCCCCGCCGGCGGAGCGCGCCGGACAGGACGGCGTTGGCCGCCTCGGTGCCGCCACTGGTGAAAGTGACCTGAGACGCCGCGGCACCGACGAGGCAGGCGAGCTTGTCGCGGGCATCCTCGAGCATCGCCCGCGCCGCACGCCCCTCGGCATGGACGGAGGACGGGTTGCCGGGCAGCGCCAGCGCCCGCACGACCGCGTGCGACACCGCCGGACTGACCGGAGACGTGGCGTTGTGGTCGAAATAGGCGCGGTCCGCTGTCATCCGTTCTCCGACTGGCGAAAGATGCGACATTTCCTTGCTTTGGCACCGGGTCGGCGTGCTAAGCCGCGCCGTCGACACGGTTTCGGACCGCCGAACGGCGTTTCCAGGCTGGTCGGGGAAGACCCCGCTGCCGCGCTGTTTAGAAAAGTTCTAATCGCCTAGAATTATTCTAAGAGCGCTTTTACGTCGGGCGCGGGGCGAGTCAAGGCGGTCGCGCGACCGCGCAGGTCGAAGCGTACACGGCCATCCGGGCAGGCGGACTCGCCCGGCATGGCCACAGGAGTCGAGGACACTATGCCCGAGGTCATCTTCACCGGTCCCGCCGGCCGACTGGAGGGTCGCTATCAGGCCCCCAAGAAGCGGGGCGCGCCGATCGCGATCGTGCTGCATCCGCACCCCCAGTTCGGCGGCACGATGAACAATCAGATCGTGTACAACCTCTTCTACACGTTCGCCAATCGCGGCTTCGCGGCCCTGCGCTTCAACTTCCGCGGCGTCGGCCGCAGCCAGGGCGCCTTCGACCACGGCTCGGGCGAGCTGTCGGACGCCGCCGCCGCGCTCGACTGGGTGCAGTCGGTCAACCCCGAGGCCAAGTCCTGCTGGATCGCCGGTGTCTCGTTCGGCTCGTGGATCGGGATGCAGCTGCTGATGCGCCGCCCCGAGATCGAGGGCTTCATCTCGATCGCCGCGATGGCCAACCGCTACGATTTCACTTTCCTCGCGCCCTGCCCCTCCTCCGGCCTGTTCGTGCACGGCTCCGAGGATCGCGTGGCCCCGGCCCGCGAGGTCATGCCGGTGATCGAGAAGGTGAAGACCCAGAAGGGCGTCATCATCGAGCACCAGATGGTCGAGGGCGCCAACCACTTCTTCGACGGGCGCGTCGACGAGCTGACCCAGACGGTCGACACCTACCTCGACAAGCGCCTCGGCAAGAAGGACGAGGTGGCCTGAGGCCACTTCGTTCGAGCGGGCCTCGCAGCGGGCAGGCGCCGAACGGGCGGCCTGCCCTTTTTCCCGCCTCGCGCCCGCAACCGGATCACGCCACCGCGCGATCGGCCGGTGCGGTCAGCACCACCGGCACGGCCGGTGCGCCTTCCCATTCCGAATGCGCCGGGATCGATTCGCCCTTCATCACGATGGTGAGGGGCCGAAGCCGCGCGTAGTCGCCGACCTTGGTGTCGTAGAGCACCGTCGAGAATGCGCCGACCGAGACGCCACGGCCGATCACGACGCGGCCGACCTTCATGATCCGGTCCTCGTAGAGGTGGGTCTGCAGGGCGGCGGTGCGGTTGATGGTGGCGAAGTCGCCGATCGTCACGCAGTCGAACTCGGTGATGTCGGTGGTGAGCATGCACACGCCCTCGCCGACCTTCACCCCGAACAGACGCAGCGCCCAGGGCAGGAACGGCGTGCCCTGGAGATGCTCCAGCAGCACCTTGCCGGCCAAGCCCCAATAGGCGACCGCGATGGCCTCGGTGCGCATCGCCCACCACGACCACATCGGCCGCATGCCGGGCTGATAGACGCCCATCAACGCCCACTTCATGCCGATGACGGCGGCTGACTGGATCAGCGCGATCGCGACGCTGACCGTGACGAAGCTGACGGCGAGCCCGCTCCAGTCGCGCTCCAGGATCGCCGGGTAGAAGTACCAGTCGATCGCGGTGATCGCGAGGGTGATGTACAGCATCGGCGAGAACGAGGTCGCGAACGCCTCGAACACGCCGCGGCGGAGCTTGACCAGCGTGCCCGGCTCGTAGGTCTGAGCCAGCGTTCCGACGTCGACGCGCTGGCGCGACGGCAGCTTGATCGGCGGCGAACCGAACCAGGTGTCGCCCGGCGCCATCTCCTCGTTGGCCGGCGGCTTCGACTTGATGCCGATCAGCACGTCGTCGGGGATGTCGGCGCCCGGCGGCACCACCGCGTCGTTACCGACGAACACCCGCGCGCCCGTGCGGGCCGGCTGGAGGTGCATCCAGCCGCGGCGGATCTCCTCCTCGCCGTAGACCACCTCGTCGGCGATGAAGTTGCGGCTGCCGACCTCGGCGAGGTCGTGGCGGCTGCCGAGGTTGGTCGAGATCTCGGCGCCCTCCCCCATGCGCGCGCCCATCAGGCGGTACCACGCCCGCATGTAGACGGTGGCGAACAGCGAGGAGAGCGTCTCCAGCGTCACCTCGGCGGCGAGCGCCACCGACCACTTGCGCAGGTAGAAGCCGGACCAGATCGAGTAGGTGCCCGAGCGCCGCCGCGGCAGCACCAGCCAGCGGATGCCGGCGATGAGCAGCACCGTACCGGCGGTCATCAGCATGGCGGTGGGCCATGTCAGCAGCGGCAGGTACCAGTGGTAGTCGATGTCGGTGATGTCGGAGAGCGAGTCCGAGATCTGGTCGAAGATGAAGAACGCCGGGAAGATCGGCAGCAGGCCGACGGCGGGGATCGCGCCGAGCAGCAGGAGGTAGATCGCCCCGAAGCCGGCCCGGCGCCGGGCCGAGGCCGGGGCCTGCTTCGGAAGCTCCGCGACGTCGGCCATCCCGACCTTTCGTCCGGGCGAGCCGTCCCAGCGCTCGGCGGCGCCGATGCGCGTGCCGGCCGGAACGGTGGTGAGGTCGGCGATCTCGGCGTTGTCGGCGATCACCGTGTCGTGGCTGAGGACGCAGGAGGTGCCGACCGCCACGTCCCGGCCGATCTCGACCCGTCCGATCACCAGCTCGTTGCCGACGATCTCGGCGTTGGCGACGACGAGGCGGCCGCCGAGCGACGCGCCGTCGCCGATCGAGAGCAGGTCCGGGGCACCGATCTCGATGTCGGAGATCAGGGTGTCGCGGCCGACCTTCGCGCCCATCAGGCGGAGGTAGACGGCGATCGCGGGTGAGCCCTGCAGCCACTTGACGTGGACCAGCGGCGCCAGGCGCTGCGCCAGCCACCACCGGAAATAATACGCGCCCCAGAGCGGGTAGCGGCCGGGCTTCGTGCGGCCGAGGACGAGCCACTTGGCCGCGACCGCGATGGTCGCCGTCACCGCGTTGATCGCCACGTAGACGAGGAGCAGCACGCCGAGCTCGCCGAAGAAGCCGAGGCCGCCGCCGGTGAGCAGCAGGTAGGTGACGAAGATGCCGAGCCATTGCGCGGTCGCGAGCGCGATCACGAACGGCAGGGCCACCGCCTGGGCGAGCCCGCACAGCGCGCGGCGCCGGAGCGGCGGCGGCACGAAGGCGAGGTCGCGGATCGCGGTCTCGATGCCGGCGCCGCCGGTGCGGGCGATCAGCGCGTCCGAGATCCGGCGCAGGGTGCGCTCGCGGTAGACGTCCTGCAGCGTGATGCCGGCGAGCGCCGGGGCCTCGCGCACGGCTCCGACGAAGCGGGCGGCGAGCAGCGAATGGCCGCCGAGGTCGGAGAAGAAGTCGCCCTCGAGCGCGATCGGCTGGTTGCCGAAGACCTGCTTGGCGGCGGCGAGCAGCGCCGCCTCGGTCTGGTTCTCCGGGGGCTCCTGCTCGCCGTCGGCATCGACGATGGTGAGCGTCGCGACGCGAAGCGCCTTGCGGTCGACCTTGCCGGAGGTGAGGCGCGGCAGAACCTCGGCCGCCTCGAAATGGCCGGGCACCATGTAGGGCGGCATCTGCTCGGCCAGCGTCCGGCGCAAAGCCGCGCGGTCGAGGTCGTGGCCGCGGTCCGGTACGATGAACGCGACCAGCCGGTCGACGCCGTCGTCGTTGCGCAGCACCACCGCGGCCTGGGCGATCCCGGGCTGGGCCTGGATCCGCGACTCGATCTCGCCGAGTTCGACGCGGAAGCCGCGGATCTTGACCTGGTCGTCGATGCGGCCGTGGAACAGGATGTTGCCGCCGGCGTCGAGCGAGACCGCGTCGCCCGAGCGGTAGAGCAGCGGGTCGGCGCCGTCCGAGGCGTAGGGGTTGGCGATGAACTTGTCCGCGGTCAGCTCCGGCCGCTGCAGGTAGCCCTTCGCGACGCCGGGGCCGCCGATCAGCAGCTCGCCCGGCTCGCCGCGCCCGAGCAGGCGCAGGTCCTCGCCGGCGACGTAGACCGAGTAGTTCGCGATCGGGCCGCCGATGGTCACCGGCACGCCCGGGCGCATCTCGGCGGCGGTCGCGACCACCGTGGCCTCGGTCGGCCCGTAGGTGTTGAACAGCTTTCGCGAAGGCGTCGCCCAGCGTGCGACCAGCGGCTCGGGAAGCGCCTCGCCGCCGAGCAGGATCAGCCGCACGCTCGGCAGGTCTGCGGTGATCATCGCCAGCAGCGTCGGCACGGTGTCGATCACAGTGACCCCGGCCTCGGCGATGATCCGGGGCAGCGACTCGACGTCGCCCATCATCGCCGGGCTCGCGACGAACAGCGTCGCGCCGACGAGGTACGGGACCCAGATCTCCTCCATCGAGAGGTCGAAGGCGACCGAAGCGCCCTGGAAGACCACGTCGTCCGGCGCCATCCCGTAGAGCGCGTTTCCGGAGCGCAGGAAGTGGCAGATGTTGGCGTGGCTGATGACGATGCCCTTCGGCACGCCGGTCGAGCCGGAGGTGTAGATCAGGTAGGCGGGATGCTGCGGCGTCAGGCCGCCGGCGCGAAGGTCCGGCGTCGCCGCGTCCGCGGGCGTGCCGGCGAGCAGCGCATCGAGCGTCAGGGCCGGCGCGACGTCGGGCGCGCCCGGGGCCAGCGCCTCGGAGACCAGCAGAGCCTTCGCGGCGGCGTCGCCGAGGCAGACCGCGACCCGGTCGGCCGGCGCCTCGGCGTCGAACGGCAGCCAGGCGGCGCCGGACAGCGTGATCCCGATCTGGGCGGTGAGCAGGTCCGGCCCGCGCGCCATCCACAGGCCGACCACGTCGCCCGGCCCGATCCCGCGATGTGCGAGACCCGCCGCGATCCGTCCGGCGCGGGCGAAGACCTCGGCATAGGTGAGATGCGGGTGCCGGCCCGACGCGTCCTTGGCGGCGCCGTCGATCAGCGCCGGATGGTCCGGCCGTGCCCGCGCGGTCTCGGCGAAGATCTCGCCGAGAACCTCGTCGCGGATCAGGTCGGGACGCACCGGGCCGCGCAGCACGGCCCGGTCGGACGGGGTCGCCGCGGGGTGCCGGTCCGCTTCGGGCCGGATCATCTCGCCGAGGCTACTCATCGCATGCTCCGCTGCCAGCTCCGGGCGGAGCTGGGTTCCCGTCTGTCTCGCATGCGCACCCGGCCGGCGATCGGAGCGCGTTCCTGACGCGGGATCGTGCCGTTATCGAGGCAGTCCGCCGATCGGGTCGAGGCCGTGCGAACCGGCCCCGAGACCTCGCTGTATACCGGACCTTTGAACGGGTCTTGAACGGTCGGCGACAAACCTCAGGCCCAGCGCCATCCGGCCGCGTCCACGACGAGCACCGAGCCCTGGCGGACGGCGATCCGCGGGGCGGCCTTGATGTCGAGGTGGCCGAGCGCCACCAACATCGCGCGGGCGACGCCGCCATGGGCGACCACGACGGTGGCCGGCGCCAGGTCGGAAAAGACCGGCGCGACGCGCTCGGTCAGCATCGCGTAGCTCTCGGCGCCGCTGCCCGAGGGGCGATAGCCCCAGCGGTCGCGGTCGCGCGCGCCGGCGCCGCCGGGATCGCGGCGGCGGATCTCGGCCCAGGTCTGCCCTTCCCACGCCCCGAAATGGATCTCCATCAGCCGGGGATCGCTGCGGTACTCGGTCGGCGCGAGGCCGAGGCGGTCGCGCAGGATCTCCATGGTGCGCCGCGTGCGGCTCAGGGGGCTCGCGATGAAGTCGGCCTCGGCGAGCCGGTCGCCCGCGAGCGCCGCGAGCCGGTCCGCGGCGTCCGCCGCCTGCCCCTGCCCGACGGCGTTGAGGCCGATGTCGCGCTGCCCCTGCAAGCGCCCCTCGGCGTTCCAGTCGGTCTGCCCGTGCCGGATGAAGTAGATCGTCGGGATGGGCCTCACGCTCCGGCGGTTCCGGTCGGCGCCCTCACCGGTCGCGTCCTGAGCGAAGGTCTCGCGGCGGCTGCGCGGGCGGGTTCATGAGCGTGGCGTCCATCGGGCATGGCGGTCTGAAGGGCTCGGGTCGCCCTCGGATGCAAGGCGGGTGCCCGATCTAGGCCGGGACGCGATCGGTCGGTAGAAGGTCTGTCCATGAGCAAGAAGCACCGCAAGACGGATCGGCGCCAGAAGGCGGGGACAGCCGGTGTGACAAAGTCGCCGGACCGTTCCGTCGAGGATGCCCGGCGCAAAGCGCCCTCCTCCTCCCTGTGGGCGGCCGCGACGGCCGAGATCGCAGGCATCGCGCCCGCGCTGATCGATGCGCACGGTCCCGCCTCCGTCGCGGCGGCCGACGGCATCGTCACCGTCGTGCCGGGCAGCCGGTTCGATCTCGCGAAGGTCGACGCCGACGCCGACGGCGGCTTCGACAAGGACTGGGCGAAGGCGGCGCTCGCCACCGAGCGCACGCGGATCCAGGCGCTTCAGGAAAAGCTCTACGCCGAGCGGCAGCGCAGCCTGCTCGTGGTGTTCCAGGCGATCGACACCGGCGGAAAGGACGGCACCATCCGCGCGGTCCTGGAAGGCGTGAACCCGCAAGGCTGCACGGTCGCCTCGTTCAAGGTGCCGTCGACCGAGGAGCGCGAGCACGACTTCCTGTGGCGCTACCACCAGCGCACGCCCGGGCGCGGGATGATCGGCGTGTTCAATCGCAGCCACTACGAGGACGTGCTGGTGGTGCGCGTGAAGGGCCTGGTGCCGGAGCCGGTCTGGCAGGCGCGCTACGGCCTGATCAACGACTTCGAGCGCCTGCTCACCGAATCCGGCACCCACATCCTGAAATTCTTCCTGCACATCTCGAAGGACGAGCAGAAGCAGCGCCTGGAAGCGCGGATCGCGAACCCGGACAAGCACTGGAAGTTCGATCCGGCCGACCTGGTCGAGCGCAAGTCCTGGGATGCCTATCAAGCGGCGTTCTCGGACGCGCTGACCCGATGCTCGACGCCGCATGCGCCCTGGCACGTGGTGCCGGCCAACCGGAAGTGGTTCCGCAACCTCGTCATCGCCCGCACCATCGCCGACACGCTGGACGCGATGGACCCGCAGTTCCCGGAAGCAGTGGCGGGCATCGCGGATCTGGTCGTGCCGGACTGACGGCGCCGCGAGGCACGGTTCGGGATGGTGTTTCCCGATTATCCGAAGCGGATCTTCGAAGCCTCCGAGCTCTCCGATGGGACGCTCCGGTTCCTCGCCCTCGCGGGAGCCCTGCTCGCCTACTGGCTTCCGCCTTTCGTCGCCCTGAACGAGCCCGAGGCGAGCCTGCACCCTGACCTGCTGGCTCCCCTCGCTCGCATGATCGTCAAGGCGGCCGAACGCACGCAGGTCTGGCTCGTGACCCATTCCGAACGGCTGGCCGACGCAGTCCTCGACGAGCGGGGCGCGAAGCCCCACCGCGTGATCAAGCGCCAGGGCGCGACCTGGATCGCCGGGCTGAAGCTGTCGGGGAATTTCGAGGACGGTGATTGACGCCGGCCTTCGCCGGCGCGCCCGCCCTCAATCCTTGTCGAGGCTCAGGTC
The DNA here is from genome assembly GCF_022829485.1 of Methylobacterium sp. J-059. Taxonomy (NCBI): domain Bacteria; kingdom Pseudomonadati; phylum Pseudomonadota; class Alphaproteobacteria; order Hyphomicrobiales; family Methylobacteriaceae; genus Methylobacterium; species Methylobacterium sp. J-059. Next base: position 12,043 of record NZ_JAKSYA010000023.1, on the reverse strand, counting down.
CGGCGCCTCGGGGTTCTTCATGCCGACCACGTGGTAGCCGGCGTCGACGTGCAGGATCTCGCCGGTCATGCCGCGGGACATGTCGGAGATCAGGTAGGCGGCGGTCTCGCCGACCTCGCCGATCGTCACCGTGCGCCGCAGGGGGGCGTTGTACTCGTTCCACTTCAGAATGTAGCGGAAGTCGCCGATGCCGGAGGCGGCGAGCGTCTTGATCGGGCCGGCCGAGATCGCGTTGACGCGGATGTTCGAGGGGCCGAGATCGGCGGCGAGGTAGCGCACCGAGGCTTCGAGCGCGGCCTTGGCGACGCCCATGACGTTGTAGTGCGGCATCCACTTCTCGGCGCCGTAATAGGTCAGCGTCAGGAGCGAGCCGCCGTTCGGCATGATCTTCTCGGCGCGCTGCGCGACGGCCGTGAACGAGTAGCACGAGATCATGAGCGACTTGGTGAAGTTCGCCTCGGTCGTCTCGACGTAGCGCCCGGTCAGCTCGTCCTTGTCCGAGAAGGCGATGCAGTGGACGACGAAATCGATGCCCTCGGGGAAGATCTCGGCGGTCGCCGCGAACACCGCGTCGATCGAGGCCGGGTCGGTGACGTCGCAATGGCCGACGACGTGGGCGTCGAGCTCGCGCGCCAGGGGCTCGACGCGCTTCTTCAGGGCGTCGCCCTGGTAGGTGAAGGCCAGCTTGGCACCGTGGGCATGCGCGCTCTTGGCGATGCCCCAGGCGATCGAGCGGTTGTTGGCGACGCCGAGCACGAGGCCGCGCTTGCCCGCGAGCAGGTTGCTGCCCGGCGCGGCGTCCCTGCCCGCGCCCTGCTCGTCCGTTGCGTCGAAAGCCGCCATGCCACACCCGAAAATTCGCTTCGGCACCCGGGACTCCCGGCCGCCCCGCTCGACGGGGCGGCGGTCTCGCGCCGGAGGCATCCTTAGCGGAGGCGCGTCGGGGACGGAAGTCCGCCGGATCGGCGCGATACGCCGCCGGCTACTCGGCCCGCGCGGTGCGCCGGCTCCTCACGAACTCGGTCAAGGCCGCGTCGTCCGCGGGCAGCTGGATCGCGGTGACGGCGAGCAGGTCGCCGCGGGTGCCGTCCTTCTTCGGCAGGCCCTTGCCGCGGAGGCGGAAGGTGCGGCCGGACGAGGTCATCGGCGGCATCTTCATCTCGACGGCGCCGGTCAGGGTCGGCACGCGGATCGCGCCGCCGAGCACCGCATCCTCGAGCGGCAGGTCGACGGTGGCGCGCAGGTCGGCGCCCTCGACGGTGAAGCGGGCATGCGGCAGCACCCGGATCGTCAGAAGCGCATCGCCCGGCTCGGAGCGCGGGCCGCCGGGCGAGCCGAGGCCGCGCAGGCGGATCGTCTGCCCGTCCACGACGCCCTTCGGGATCATCACGTCGAACTCGCGGCCGCCCGGCAGGCCGACCCGCAGCTTCTCCTCGCTGCCGATCTGCTCGAGGGTGACGCCGAGCTCGGCCGCCACGTCCTCGCCGCGGGCGGGCGGGCGCTGGCCCGGCCCGGCGCCGCCGGCGCGGAACGCCTCGCCGAACAGGTGCGAGAAGATGTCCTCCCCGACGCCCCCCGCCGGGCCGCCACGGCCGCGGGCCGCGTTGTTGAAGTCGAACCCGCCGGCGCGGCCGCCGCCGAAGCCCTCGAACCCGGTCGCGCGCGGCTTGCCGTCGGCGTCGATCTCGCCACGGTCGAACTGACGGCGCTTCTCCGGCTCGCCGAGGATCTCGTAGGCGGCGTTCGCCTCGGCGAAGCGATCCTTCGCCTTCGCGTCCTTGTTGGTGTCCGGATGGTAGGTCTTGGCGAGCTTGCGGTAGGCCTTCTTGATCTCGGCCTCGCCGGCGCCCTTGGGGACGCCCAGCACCTCGTAGGGATTGCGCATCGGTCTCTTGAACTTCGTGGTTTCGCGCCGGCTGTGGAGCAGCGGCCATCCAGGCCGCATGTGGGCGGCCTGTTGCTCTCGCGCAACGTAGGGGCAACGAGACTCGGCGCAAGCGCGGCCGGCGTCAACCCGAACGCATCACGCGGCCGAGCCGCCTCGCATCGTTCGCGCTCAGCTCGTCTTGCCCGATCCGGCCTTGCCGGTGCGGATGCGCTTGAGTTCCCACTCGCCGCCGGACGGCTTGCAACCGGTGCCGCGCACGAAGCGGTTGTTCCCGGGGGCGATCACGCTGGCGAGGAAATCGCGGCAGATCAGGTCGTGGGCGACGTAGGGCAGCCCGGTCGGGTTGATCGTGCCGCGCAGGCTGGTCTCGGGGTTGTCCCACTTCACCGGCTTGCCATTGCCCTGCGGGTCGAGGGCGACCGAGAGCGCGGCGTAGGCGCGGCGCCAATCCTCCTCGCCCAGGTCCGAGCCGAAGCTCGTCGGGCGCCGGCTGATGCTGCCGGTGACGATCGGCTCGTCGGCGACGGTCTCCGCCCTGGCCTCGGGATTGGCATCCGCCCGGAAGATCAGGAGCGGCTGGCTGCAGCCGCAGAGCATCGACGCGAGACCCGCGGCCAGTGCCACCGGCGCGAGCCGCCCCGCCCGCGCTTCCCCCCGCGGCATCGCCGCAGCCCCTTCCTTCTTGTCGCGACGACGCATTACACCTGAACCCGAGACCCTGAACCCAAGACGAGATGGCGCGTAAGTGTGCTCCAACGTCGGTGCCCCCCGACCCGGATCTCACAACGGAGGATTAAGTCGTGGACGCGTTAAAGATCGATGAGTCGGGCGGGCGCGATGCGGTCCCGGATGCCGCCGACTTCACCCTGAGCGACGATCCGTTCGGCCTGTTCGCCGCCTGGATGGCCGAGGCGACGGCGTCCGAGCCCGAGGACGCCAACGCGATCGCGCTGGCCACCACAGGCGCGGACGGCCTGCCCGACGTGCGGATGGTGCTGCTGAAGGGCTTCGACGAGCGCGGCTTCGTCTTCTACACCAACGTCGAATCGGCCAAGGGCGAGGAGCTTGCCGCCAACCCGCAGGCCGCCTTCGTGCTGCATTGGAAGAGCCTGCGCCGGCAGATCCGCGTCCGCGGTCCGGTGTCGCGAGTGACGCCCGAGGAGGCGGACGCCTACTTCGCCAGCCGCCACCGCGACAGCCGGCTCGGCGCCATCGCCAGCCGTCAGTCGCGCCCGCTCGCGGGCCGCGACGCGCTGATGGCGGAGGTGGCGGAGCTGTCGGCCCGCTACGAGGACGGGCCGGTGCCGCGGCCGGAGAACTGGACCGGGTTCCGGATCGCCCCGGTGGCGATGGAGTTCTGGCGCAACGGCGACTACCGCCTGCACGACCGCGTCCGGTTCACCCGCAACGGCGAGGGCTGGGATCGGTCGCGCCTCTATCCCTGAGAAGCCGCTACGGGATCAGGGGCGGCAGCGGCGGCGCGACACCCTCCGGCAGGGCGGTGCGGGCGACGTTCATCGTCATCGCGAGCAGGGCGTAATAGCCGTTGATCCCGGTGAGATCGATCGCGCCCTGCTCGCCGTAGAGCGCGACGAGGGCCGCGTAGGTCGGGTCGCTCACCGCCTTGTTGCGCTGGAGCTCGGTCGAGAACGCGTAGACCGCGGCTTCCTCGGCCGACATGCCCTCCGGCCGCCGGCCTTCGGCGATCGCCTGCGCCACGTCCGCGTCGACGCCGGCCTTCAGCGCGATCGGATGGTGGATCTGCCACTCGATCTGCTGGCTCCACTCGCGGGCGACGATCAGGATGGCGAACTCGCTGATGCTGAGCGGCAGAACGCTGTCGTGGCGCAGGTATAGGCCCATGTCGCTCGCGCGCAGCATCAAGTCGGGGCTGCGCAGCAGCGGCACGAACGGGCCGAAGACCGGCGTCTTGCGCGCTGCGAAGAACGCGTCCGACGCCGCGAGCTGCGCCGGGGTGAGCCGATCCGCGGAAATGGCGGGCATGCGATCGGTGGGGCGGGCCGTGGTCGGCATGAGGGGGCGATCCGGTGCGAGGGGCTGCGGAGCCCCGGTGATCCCGCCGCATCGGTGCCCGGTCAAGCGTCCCCGCCGGTGTTGCGACGCGGCGAAGTCCCTGGATTTTCGGGCCGGCTGCGCTTAGACCTTGGGCTCAGCGCGGCGGCCCGCCGGGGGTGCCCCGGCGCCGACCCCGATCGGAAGCGAGGCACGGCCTTGGCCATACCCGGAAACGAACGCCGTCGCGTCATGCTGCTCACCGGGGCGAGCCGGGGCATCGGCCACGCCACCGTCAAGCGCTTCTCCGCGGCGGGATGGCGGGTGATCACCTGCTCGCGCCACGCCTTTCCCGAGAACTGCCCGTGGGAGATGGGCCCGGAGGACCACCTCCAGGTCGACCTCGCCGACGCCGAGGATACCGTGCGCGGGGTCCGCGAGGTCGCCGAGCGGCTGTCGATCGAGGGCGGCCTGCTCCACGCGCTGGTTAACAATGCCGGCATCTCGCCCAAGGGGCCGAACGGCGAGCGCCTCGGCGCCCTGCCGACCGACTTCGCCACCTGGCAGCGGGTGTTCCAGGTGAACTTCTTCGCGCCCGTGCTGCTCGCCCAGGGCCTGCGCGACGAGCTCGCCCGCGCCAAGGGGTCGATCGTCAACGTCACCTCGATCGCCGGGTCGCGCGTCCACCCGTTCGCGGGCGCGGCCTACGGCACCTCGAAGTCGGCGCTGGCCGGCCTGACCCGCGAGATGGCCGCCGATTTCGGGCCGCTGGGCGTGCGCGTGAACGCGATCTCGCCCGGCGAGATCGACACCGCGATCCTGTCGCCCGGAACCGACAAGCTGGTCGAGCAGATCCCGCAGCGCCGCCTCGGCACGCCCGACGAGGTCGCCAAGGCGATCTACTTCCTGTGCACCGAGGCGTCGTCCTACGTGAACGGCGCCGAGCTGCACATCAACGGCGGGCAGCATGTCTGACCGGCTGTCCCGCTGGTTGCTCCTCGTCGTTCTCGCCGCCACGCCCGCCGCCGCCGAGCCGGCGGTCACGATCCTCGATCTGCCGTTCCAGGCGACCGCGATGCGCGGGCCGCGGAGCGATGTCGCCGTCGCGGTGGCGACGTCCGGGCTGATCCCGCTCGCCCGGCCGACGGCGGCGCCGGCCGCGCCGGACGTCGGCGAGGAGGAGAGCGCGCCCCTCGTCGTGGTCTGGGGCAAGGAGGGCGGCGCGGCCCTGAGCCTCGTCGACGGTGCGATCAGGACGACGCTGCTCGGTGCCGAGGCGATCGACGGACTGACGGCAGCCGAGACGCCGCGCGGGGCCGTTCCGGGCTCGCGCCGTACGCTGTCGGGTGCGGCCTCCGCCTACCTGACCGGGGCCACCCGCGCGATCGGCGCCGCCCCCTCGGCGGCGGGCCTCACCATCCGCGAGCGCCAGCCGGTGGCGATGGGCGGCGATCCGAAGCCGGTGCCGGTCTCGACCGTGACGGTCGCCGCCGGCCCGGACGCGACCTTCGCCCTCGCGAGGCCGCGCGCCGTGCGCCTCGCCGGACGCCAGGCCTTCGTCGCGGCGACGCTCCACGGCGGCGATGCGTCGGGTCTGGCCCTCGTCACCCGCGCCGGTATCGGCGACTGGGCCGTCACCGCCCGGACGCCCTCCCAGGATGGCGCTCCGCTGCGGATCGCCGCCGTCGCCGATTTCGCCAGGACCGGGTCGCCGCAGGTCGCCGCGGTTCTAGCGAAGGGCGGGCGCCTCCAGCTTTGGACGCCCGCCGTCGACGCCTTCACCCTCGCCGGCGAGGCGCCGGGCTACGCCTCCGGCCCGGGCGACGTCGATCTCGCCGCCGCGGTCGAGGGCGAAGGCAGCGCGCAGGCGGACCTCGCTCTGCCCGTCGCCGACAATTCGGCCATCGCCCTGGTCTCGCTGAAGGGCGGCATCAGGGAGCGCGCGCGGATCGCGCTGCCCGCCCCCGCCGCCTACGGCGTCGCCGCGCTCGGGCGCGGGACGAAGGTGCGCATCCTCGTCGGCCTGTCCGACGGACGCGTCGCGGTCGTCGCGCCGGATGGGACGAAGCCGTGAGCGAGGCCGATGCGCGATTGTTTCCCATGCGCCCCTTCGTCGGCGCGTCGATCGCGGTGATCCGCGGCGACCGGGTGCTGCTGGCGGCGCGCGCCAATGCGCCGATGCGCGGCGTCTGGACCCTCCCCGGCGGGCTGGTCGAAGCCGGCGAGGCGATCGCCGACGCCGCCCTGCGCGAGCTCAAGGAGGAGGTCGGCCTCGACGCCGAGATGATCGGCGTCCTGCCGCCGACCGAGATCATCCAGCGCGAGCCCGACGGTCGCGTGCGCCATCACTACGTCGTCCACCCCCATGCGGCCCTCTGGATCGGCGGCGAGCCGGAGGCCGGCCCCGAAGCCCTCGCCGTCCGCTGGGCGACGCGCGACGAGATCGCCGACCTCGAAACGACGCCGGGTCTCGCCGACACGCTGGCGGACGCCTTCGCGAAGGTCGCCGCCCGTCGACCCGGGGACCGCCCGTGATCGGCAAGCCGTCCTTCCTGCATCTCATCCTGCCGGTCCTCGCGGTCGGCGCCGGCTTCGCCGTTTCCGCGCACGCTCCGGCGCTTGCGCAGCAGCGCCCCCCGGCGCGGCAAGCCCCGAAGCCTGCCGAGAAGGAGCCGCCCCCGCCGCCCCCGGAGCAGGCCGCCCCCTACGACCGCGACCTGACGCGGCTGTCCGAGATCATCGGATCGCTGGCCTTCCTGCGCGAGCTGTGCGCGGGTGCCGACGCCGCCGAGTGGCCGAACCGGATGAAGGCGCTGATCGAGGCCGAGGGCGTTACCCCCGGACGGCGCGACCGCCTCGCCGGGGCGTACAACCGCGGCTACCGCGGCTACGCCTCCACCTACCGCGTCTGCACGCCGGCCGCGCACGAGGCGGCGGGCCGCTTCGTGGCCGAGGGGGAGCGCCTGTCGCACGCGCTGGCCGGCCGTTTCGGCGGTTGATGCAAACCGGCCACACGGCAGAAGCATCCGGGGAAACCGTCGTATTCGACCATCCGCGTTAACCGCTTCGCAATTCCCGGCTGGTCGCGGACCCGTGAGCCGCCTATCATCCTTTCCGTACGCCGGGCCTCCAGCCCGCGCGCAACGGATGCGACGCGCCATGCAGAACAGCACTCAGACCGCCCCGTTCGAAGCCGACGTGGACGAGAAGCGCGCCGCCCTGGGCTACGTGTCCGAGGCGTTCGCCGAGGGCTGCCTCGACGGTCTCGACGGCGACTGCATGGCGCAGGCGGCCCTGTTCGCCGCCTTCCAGGAACTGGTCATGACCTACGGCGAGGAGGCCACCGCCCGCTACGCCGAGGGATTCCCCGAGCGCATCCGCGGCGGCGCCTTCACCACCGCGCTCCAGCACTGATCCCGATGCCGCGGCTGGCGCGGGCTCAGGCCCGTGCCAGCGCCTCCTCGAAGGTCACGGCCTCGCCGCGCGACGGCGCGGTCAGCACACCGTCCCACATCACGCGGGCCCCGCGCACCACCGTCCCCACCGGCCATCCGGTCACGGTCTTGCCGTCGTAGGGCGTCCAGGCACTCTTCGAGGCGATCCAGGCATTGCGGATCGTCTCGCGGCGCTTGAGGTCGACCACCGTCACGTCGGCGTCGTAGCCGATCGCGAGCCGCCCCTTGCGTGCGATGCCGAACAGGCGCTTCGGCCCGGCGCTCGTCAGGTCGACGAAGCGCTCGAGCGACAGCCGTCCGGCCGCGACGTGGTCGAGCATGATCGGCACCAGCGTCTGCACCCCGGTCATCCCCGAGGGCGAGTCCGGATAGGGCTTGGCCTTCTCGTCGAGCTGGTGCGGCGCGTGATCCGAGCCGAGGATGTCGGCGACGCCCTGCCCGAGACCCCACCAGATCCTTCGGCGATGCGCATCGCCGCGGACCGGCGGGTTCATCTGCACGAGCGTGCCGAGCCGCGCATAGGCCTCGTCGCCGTCGAGGGTGAGGTGATGCGGCGTCACCTCGACGCTCGCCACGTCCTTGTGGTCGGCGAGGTAGTCCATCTCGTCGCCGGTCGAGATGTGCAGGATGTGGATGCGGGCGCCGGTCTCCCGCGCCAAGGCCACCAACCGCCGCGTCGCCGCCATCGCCACCTCCGGCGAGCGCCAGACCGGGTGCGAGGACGGGTCGCCGGGGACGCGGAGATCCTTGCGCGCGCGCAGCATCGGCTCGTCCTCGGAGTGGAAGGCGGCGCGGCGGCGGATCGCCGTGAGGATGGCGCGCACGCCCGCATCGTCCTCGACCAGCAGCGACCCGGTCGAGGACCCGACGAACACCTTGATGCCGGCGGCGCCGGGCAGCCGCTCCAATTCGGCGAGCTGCGCCACGTTCTCGTGGGTGCCGCCGACCCAGAACGCGAAATCGCAATGCATCCGGTGATGCGCGCGGGCCACCTTGTCGGCGAGCGCGTCCGCGCTGGTGGTGAGCGGGTTGGTGTTCGGCATCTCGAACACGGCGGTGACGCCACCCATCACGGCCGCCCGCGAGCCGGATTCGAGATCTTCCTTGTGGTCGAGGCCGGGCTCTCGGAAATGCACCTGGGTGTCGATCACGCCGGGCAGCAGGTGCAGGCCGGCGCAATCCTGCCGCTCGGCACTGGCTGCCTGCGCGAGGTCGCCGATCGCCGCGATGCGCCCGCCGCGGATGCCGAGGTCGGCAAGGTGCGTCCCGTCCTGGTTCACCACCGTGCCGCCGGAGAGGACGAGGTCGAAGGGCTGGTCCATCGGGGATGCCATCGGAAACGCCTTGGTTGAGGCCGGGTCCCGGGCGGCTTATGTCACGCCTCATCCTCGCGCAATCGCGCGGCCTTAAAGGCCCGATCGGGCCGAGTGAGGACTTGCCATGCCGATTGCCCTGCTGCCGGACCGCGCCCTCGTCACCGTGACCGGGCCGGACGCCACCGCCCTGCTCCAGGGCGTGATCACCTGCAACGTCGACACGCTGGGCGAGGCGGAGGCGCGCCTCGGCGCCCTGCTGACGCCGCAGGGCAAGATCCAGTTCGACTTCCTGATCTCGCGGATCGGCGACGGGTACCGCCTCGACGTGCCGGCCGAGCAGGCTGCGGCGCTCGCCAAGCGCCTGACCCTCTATCGCCTGCGCGCGAAGGTCGAGATCGCGGTCGATCCGACCATCGCCATCGCCGCATCCTGGGACGGCGCCACCACTGCCGTCGAGGTCGACGCCGTGGCCGACGCCCGGGCCGAAGGCCTCGGCGCGCGGCTCTACGCGGCGGCGGGCGCCTTCTCCGCGGACGCGTCCGAAGCGGAGTACCACGCTCACCGCATCGCGCTCGGGATCCCCGAGGGCGGGCGCGACTTCCCGTTCAGCGACGCCTTCCCGCACGAGGCGCTGATGGACCAGCTCGGCGGCGTCGACTTCCGCAAGGGCTGCTACGTCGGCCAGGAGGTGGTCTCGCGGATGCAGCACCGCGGCACAGCCCGCACCCGCATGCTGCCCGCCACCTATCCCGCTGGCGAGGCGGCCGCGCCCGGCTCCGAGATCACCGCCGGCGCCAAGGTGCTCGGCGTGACGGGGAGCCGTGCCGCCGGGCGCGGCCTCGCGATGCTGCGCCTCGACCGGCTCGCCGACGCGATCGCGGCCGGCGAGCCCCTGCGTGCCGACGGCAAGGTGCTGACCGTGGAGCGCCCGGCCTTCGCCAGCTTCGCGATGCCGGACGTCGCGGCGGGCTGAATGACCGAGGCATCGCATCCGGTCGAAGGCCTCGTCCGCCATCCCGACGGCTGCGCCCGGTGCTGGTGGGCGGGGCTCGATCCGCTCTACGTCGCCTATCACGATGGCGAATGGGGCGTGCCCGAGCACGACGGCCGCGCGCTCTACGAGAAGCTGATTCTCGACGGCTTCCAGGCCGGGCTGTCGTGGATCACGATCCTGCGCCGGCGCGACGGCTTCCGCCGCGCCTTCGCCGCGTTCGATCCAGAGGCCATCGCGCGCTTCACCGAGGCCGACGTGGAGCGGCTGATGCAGGACACCGGCATCATCCGCAACCGCGCCAAGATCGTCGGCACCGTCGCCGGCGCCCGCGCCTGGCTGCGGATCGAGGAGCGCGGATCCGGTTTCTCGCGCTTCCTGTGGGATCACCTGCCGGACGGCCGGCCGATCCAGGGCAGCGCGCGGACCCGCAGCGAGATCCGGACCGAGACCGACGTGTCGCGGCGGATCGCCAAGGCGCTGAAGGCCGAAGGCTTCGCCTTCTGCGGCCCGGTGATCGTCCACGCCTTCATGCAGGCGGTCGGCATGGTCAACGATCACCTCGTCGGCTGCCATCGCCACGCGCCCTGCGCCGCGCTGGCGGAGCCGGGCCGTTGAGCGCGGTGCAGCCGCGGGCGTGGCAGCGGATGCTGTCGGGCCGCCGCCTCGACCTGCTCGACCCTTCCCCCCTCGACATCGAGGTGGCCGACATCGCCCACGGGCTCGCCCGCGTCGCCCGCTGGAACGGGCAGACCGCGGGGCCGCACGTCTTCTCGGTGGCGCAGCACTCGCTGCTGGTCGAGGCGGTCGGCCTGCATCTCACGCCCGGGTGCACGCCGGCACAGGGCCTCGAGCTGCTGCTGCACGATGCGCCGGAATACGTCGTCGGCGACATCATCTCGCCGTTGAAGGCCGCGATCGGCGATTCCTACAAGGGCGTCGAGCGCCGCCTGCTCGCTGCGATCCGCCGGCGCTTCGGGCTCGAGGCGCCGACCCCGGCCTTCGCCCGCCTGGTCAAGCGTGCGGACCGGGTGGCGGCGCATGCCGAGGCGGTGCGGCTCGCCGGATTCGCGCCGGACGAGGCGACGCGCTACTTCGGGCGGCACGAGACCTTGCCCGAGCCGGTCCTCGCCCTGCTCGACCCCTGGCCGACCGCGCAGGCGCAGGCCCGTTATCTAGACCGTTTCGCCGAGCTCGCGAAATCCTGACACCCGACCTAGAACCCGGACCCGAGATGCCGACGCTGCACGTCTGCCCCCTGTCGCGCCTGCCCGAGACCATCGCGGCGACCGGGGCGAGCCACGTCCTGACGCTGCTCAACCTGCCCTCGGCGCCGGAGCGGCCGGCGACGATCGCCGAGGGCTGCCACGCGGTGGTCGGCGTCAGCGACATCGCGGTCGCGACGGACGGGTACGTTCTCCCGGCCGAGGACCACGTGCGCGCCATCCTCGACTTCGTCGCGGCGTGGCCGCGCGAGAAGCCGATGGTGATCCACTGCTACGCCGGCATCAGCCGCTCGACCGCCGCGGCCTACATCGCCGCCTGCGCCCTCGATCCCGCCCGCGACGAGGCCGAGGCCGCCGCGGCGTTACGCCTCGCCTCGCCGTCGGCGACGCCGAACCGCCTGTTCGTCGAGATCGCCGACCGGCTGCTCGGCCGCGACGGCCGGATGGTCTCGGCCGTCGCCGCGATCGGCCGCGGGGCGGACGCCTTCGAGGGCACGCCGTTTCGTTTCGAGCTCGGCTGACCGGTCGAGCCCACCGGCATACCGGTGTGGCGCAAACGTCGCCGCCGGCTGGAAAAACCGCGTGTCTCCGCCCGCCGCGAAGGCACGTGGGGTTGTGGCGGTCGCCGCCTCCGCCTTAGAACCGCACCAAAGGATCCTGTAGGGATGACCGAAAGCCGACCCGACGCGACCGCGATCGCCGCCGACACGCCCTTCGAGAAGGCCCTGGAGCAGCTCGAGGACATCGTCCGCCGCCTGGAGAAGGGCGACGTGGCGCTGGACGAATCGGTGACGATCTACGAGCGCGGCGAGGCGCTGAAGCGCCACTGCGAGATGCTGCTGAAGCGGGCCGAGGCCCGCATCCAGCGCATCACCCTGACACCCGACGGGCGCGCCGAAGGCGTCGCACCCCTGGACGTCGATTGAGATGCGCCGTGCCCGAGCACCGCAGCCTCGTTCGGCGTTCGAGATCGATATGAGGCCGAACCCGTGACGCAGACCCCCTCGATGCCGGCCCCCTCGATTTTGGACGGTTTGTCCGAGACGTCCGCGTTGCGGTTGCTTCCGGAGAGCGATCTCCGGGCGGTGGCGGACGCGGTTCGCTCGGAGATGATCGAGGCCGTGTCGGTGACGGGCGGTCATCTCGGGTCGGGG
>NZ_JAKSYA010000017.1:0-14013 GCF_022829485.1 Methylobacterium sp. J-059 | reverse complement strand
CGCCGTGCGGACCGGGAGCGCCACGGTCTCGAAGTCGTCGTGGTCGTGATCCTCGCCCGCGCCGTGATGCGAGGGGCGCGCGTCGAGGTCGTCCTCGGCGGCGGCCTGGAGGCCGAGCAGCACCCGCGGGTCGATCTTGCGTGCCGTGCTCGAGCAGGTACTCGGCGCGCTGAAGGACACCATCGTGCGGATCTGCGGCCTGCTGATGAACGTAAGCCCGCCCGCCGCGCCGGCGCCGGCCGCATCCGAACCGATCCTCGAACCCGCCTGACGCGCCGCACGCCCATGGATTCCTCCGATGCGCTCATGCAGCGCCGTCTCGGCCTTCTTGCGCAGCTCGAGGTCGGCGAAGGTGAACAGCATGCACGGCTCGTCGCCCAGCTCCATCGGCTGGCCGGCGACGATCACGAACCGTGTGCCGCCGTCCGGCAGGTCGAGGCACGCCTCCATCTGCGGGATCGTGGCGCCGGCGTTGAGCCGGTTGACCGCCAGGTCGCGGTTGCGGGCGTTGGCCAGTACGTCGACCTCGTAGACGCTGCGGCCGATCACGGCATCGCGGGTGTAGCCGGTCATCTCGAGGAAGCCGGTGTTGACCTTGACGTGACGCAGGTCGGACAGGCGGCAGATCACCGCCGGGGCCGGGTTGGCGTTGAAGGTGGTCTCGAAGCGGTCCTCGGCCTCGAACTGCTCCGAAACGTCCTTGAGGATCAGCGCGAGGCAGCTCGGCGTGCCCGCGTGGTCGGTCGCCACGAGGCTGCGCAGGGAATGGACGAAGTCGACACCGGGCCGGTCGGTGCGCTTCACGTCGACGATGACGTCGTGGAAGCGCTCTCCGGAAACGACCCGCTCCATCGGATACTGGTTCGGGGTGTGGTTGTTGCGGTAGCGCAGGGCGAAGCGCTCGCGGTAGATCTCCACCGTCTCGCCGAGCTCGCCGAGGGATTCGGCGCCGTGCATGGCAAGCGCTGCCGCGTTGGCGTAGGCGATGGTCTGGTCGGGCTCGACCAGGATCACCCCTTCGCTGAGGCCGGCGACGATCTGCCGGAGCTCGTGCCTGTCGACGCCCGCAACCACCCTGCCCACCTTCTCGACCGCAAGAAAACCGAAGCGCGAAACAGCGACGTCCGCCCGCGGTTCCAGGATTTGTTTTCGGCCGAACTGGTACAGTCGGACGCCTGTGCTGGGGGCGCGCCGCCAGCCGCCCCGCCTCATCCTTCAAGGCGTCGCCTGGACGACCGCCTCGACCGGTCGGCCGCGCCTCTCGTCCTTCTCGGCCATCGTCGCGTCTTCGCCCGGCCGCACGAAGATCTGCCCGGGATCGATCAGGCCGGGATCGCGGATCTGGCTCCGGTTGGCGTCGTCGATCACCGCGTACCGGTCGCCCGCGCCGTAGGTGCGCCGGCCGATCTTCCACAGGCCGTCGCCGCGACCTGATCGAGCCGGACCGTGCAGGCCCCCGGCTCGACGCCGCGCCCGCGGCCCGATCCCGACAAGCAGGCCGATGAGCGAAAGCAAGGCCGCGTCCCTGCACCGCGGTCCTCGACGCCGGCCGGCAACGTCAGAACGCGACGAACAGGAGCGGCATGCAAACCGATCGGCAGGCCGCACCATGCCCCGTGGGCGCCATCGTCGGCGCTCGGCTGTTCCGGCGAACGCGCGCGCCAGGGGCATCGGCATCGGCGTCGCCCGCGGTCCGAGCGATGCCCGGGACGACGTCGCGATGCCGGGGTTCCGCGGCCGGGCTCGGCGTGAACTGGTATAGCCGGATCATTGACGTGAACGTGATCGATCATCCAGAACCCGGGGCACGAGCCGGACCGTAGAGGGGCAGGCAAAGCGACTTCCTCTACGAACAAAGGACGCCCCCTCCTCATGCACATCAGTACTGCGTCCGAAGAACTCTCGCCGAACGAGGGGTTGCCCCGTCATGTTCAGGACATGATCGGCCGGCGACTGGACGAGCTCTTCCCAGCGGTCGCCGACGCCGACCCCGAGACGAGGCTCGGCCAGGTCCTGCTTCGGCTCAGGGCCGCCCTGCTGGACGCCCAGGCGGAACGGCAGGTCTCGAAGGCGTTCAGCGACAGCCTGATCGCGGCGGTGCCGCGCCTGCGCCGCTTCGCGATGATGCGCACCCGGAGCGCGGCCGAGGCCGACGACCTGGTCCAGGCGACGCTGCTGAAGGCGTGGGAGCACCGCTCCCGCTTCCAGGCCGGCACGAACCTCGTCGCCTGGCTGTTCACGATCCTGCGCAATGCGCACATCAACCAGGGCAAGCGCTACCGGCGCGAGGTCCGCGACGTCGACGGTGCCTTCGCCGCGGCGCTGACGTCGCCGGCCGAGCAGGAGCATCGGATCGGGCTGATCGAGCTGCAGACCGCCCTGGCCGAGCTCCCCGTCGACCAGCGCGAGACCCTGCTCCTCGTGGTGCTGGAGGGCCTGCCCTACGAGGAAGCGGCCCTCGTCCTCGGGTGCCAGCCGGGCACGGTGAAGAGCCGGGTCAGCCGGGCGCGCGAGCGCCTTTCGCAGATCCTGGGCATCGCGTGAGGGATGCGGCGGCCGAGGGAGCGCGCGAGCCGACGGCCCCGTTCGATCCGACAGCCGCCTCCACGCAGGACCGGGCGGGAGTCGACGGCGACCTCGCGCAAAGTGCGCCCGCGTTGCGAGATGCCTTCTGAAAGCGGTCGCCCTCGTCTACGGCGGCGCCGCGTTCGGGTTCGGCACGGCGTGCGATCCGTCAGGCCCCCCGGCAAGCAGGCATCGTGACCGTCGGAAGCTCGCGGATCCGCCTCGAGCCCCGACGCCGCTTCACGTTTTCTCGATCTGACCACATCGTCCGTTCCGCGGCGGAGCCGATGCCGCCCCCGGTCGTTCAGGCGATCGGGGCATTCTCCGTTTCCCGTGGATCGATCGCGACGATGCCGAAGGCTCCGCCATGGCTGCTCACGCGCGGCACGCTCGCCGTGGCGGCCATCGCCGTCCTCCTCGCGGCCGCCGCGCTCGCGATCTACCTCGCCCAGGCGACGACGCTGGTCATCGCGGTCGCCCCGCGGGACGGCACCGAGCCCGGACTGATCAAGGCCTATGCCGACGCCCTCGACGCCGGCGGCGAGAACGTCCGCCTCAAGATCCTCCCGTTCGACGACGTCCGCGAGAGCGCTGCGGCGCTCCAGGACGGGCGCGCCGACCTTGCGGTGGTCCGGCCCGACGTCGACCTGCCGACCAACGGCCTGACCCTCGCGATCCTACGGGACCAGGCCATGATCATCGTCTCGCCGGAGGCGGCCGGGATCGACGACTTCCCCAAGCTCGGCGGCAGGCGCCTCGGCATCGCCGCGCACAAGGACGCTGACTTCTCCCTGCTGAAGAGCCTCCTCGGCTATTACGGCCTCACCCTGGAGACCGAGGTCGCCGGGGCGAAGGTCCCGGCCCATTCCGTCCTGCTCGTCCCGGTCGAGGCGACCGAGGTCGGCACCGCTGTCCAGGCCAGGAAGGTCGACGCGATCGTCAGCATCATCGCCCCGTCGGCGCCGAAGGCCTTGGCCCTCGTCGAGGCGGTGAAGGCCGTCAGCAAGGGCGGCAAGGTCAACTTCGTCGGCGTGCCCGACGACGCCGCCCTCATCGAGCGCTTCCCGCGCCTGCAGGCCGTCACGGTCCCCGGGGGATTGTTCGGCGGCAAGCCCAAGCTGCCGGGCGACGACGTCAAGACGGTCGGCGCCTCGTACCGGCTGATGGCCCGAGCCTCCCTGAGCCGGGTGGTCGCGGCCGACGTGACCCAGCACCTGTTCGAGCTGCGCACCGCCGCCGCCAAGACCAGCGACGCGGCCGAGTACGTGCTGGCGCCGGCCTACGACACGACGGTCGCGGCCACGAGCGCGCGAATCCCGATCCATCCCGGCGCGATCGACTATTACGAGCGCGAGCAGCACAGCTTCGTCGACCGCTACGGCGACACCCTCTACCTGCTGGCGGCCCTGGCCGGCGGCCTGTTCTCGGCCGTGGCCTGGCTCCGCCAGCGGTTGGCCGGCCTGCGCCGCGAACGGATCGACGAGGTGACGGATCGGCTGCTGGCGATCATCGACGAGGCCCCGACCCTGCGCGACCCGGCCGCCATCGAGGCCCTGAACAGGGAGATCGACCGGCTCGCGACGGACGTGGTCCGCTACGCCCGCGAGCGTGCGCCGGAGATGCGGACCATGGCCGCCGTCGGCATCGCCATCGAGACCGCCAAGGCGACCGTGGCCGATGCCCGCAACGCGGTGTCCGGAGGCGACGCCCCCGGCAGCAAGCCGCCCTTCAGGCCGAGGCTTCACCTGGCGGGCGGCGGCGAGGGCTGACGGCGCTTCGCGCCTGCCGAGGATGTGCGAAAGGATGTCGGCGAGACCCCGGCTTCGGCGGCGACGTCACGTCCTCGCGGTCACCGGCTGGCCGGCCGAGCCGAAGCCGCGCTTCGCGCCGGCGCGGTTGACGACGCCGAACCGCAGCACCGCCTGCTCCAGGTAGTCGATCGCCGCCACCAGGTGATCGCGGGCCGCCTCGATCGCCTCGGCCCCGTCCTCCGGCCGGGTGTCGGCGAGCTTCACCGCGGCGATCAGCACGCGGTCGCGCTCGTCCTCGATCCGCCGGTCGCGCTCGACCGAGCCGCGGATCTCGGCATCGAAGGCATCGACCACCGACCACGGGAGGGCGTCCGCGCCGACAGGGCCGACGAACTTCTCGGCGTGGCGCCGGGCGGCGGCGGTGGCCCGTCGCAGGCTGGAGGCGAGCTCGGCGTCCATGGGGTTGTTCCGATCCTTGTACGCTGCACCGACGGTTTCAGCGCGCGCGCGTTCCCTCCCTACACCCCGACGCGCCGTCATGCAGGCGCCGACCCAAGGCGGAGCCTGACGACGGGATGGCCCTGGGCGGGCGCAACGCGCCCGGCCCGAGCGTCAGGGCAGGGGCGCCTCGCGCGTCATCCAGGCCTCGATCCGGGTGACGTCGGCCTGCGACAGGCCGTGGCCGCCCGGGAGGACCGCGTGCTCGACGCGGGCGCCGGCCGCGGCGAGCAGCGCGGCCAGCCCTGCCGCGTTGTCGCCCGGGACGATCGGGTCGGCCGCGCCCGAGAGCATCAGCACCGGCCGGCCCGAGAGGTCCGCCGGCGCGGGGTCGGACAGCGGCATCATCGCCCGGAGCAGCACGGCGCCCACCAGCGCCTCGGGGTGCAGCAGCATCACCGCGGCGGCGATGTTGGCGCCGTTCGAGAAGCCGAGCGCCAACGGCGCCGGAAGCCCGTAGCGCGCTCGCGCCGCGGCGACGAACCCAGCGAGGTCGGCCGCCCGGCGCCGCACGTCCGCAGCATCGAACACGCCCTCGGACAACCGGCGGAAGAAGCGCGGCATGCCGTTCTCGAGGACCGGCCCGCGCGGCGACAGCAGGGCCGCGCCGGGAGCGACCATGCGACCGAGGGGCAGCAGGTCGGTCTCGTCGCCGCCGGTGCCGTGCAGGAGGAGGAGGGGCCGGACGGGGGCGCGGCCCGGCTCGAAGCGGTGGACGAAGCCGAGATCGGGGTTGGGCATGTTCGGGCTCCCAAAGCGTGGGGCAGGACGATCCCGCCCCGCATTCGCGCGGGGCGGGACGACGGATCAGGCGAGGTCGGGCAGCGCGGCCGCGATCCGCGCCCGGTGCGGCTCGAGGCCGGCGGGCAGCTTCAGGGCGCTGCCCAGGGTGGCGAGCGGCTCGTCGACGGTGAAGCCCGGCACGTCGGTCGCGATCTCGAACAGCACGCCGCCGGGCTCGCGGAAATACACCGAGCGGAAGTACTGTCGGTCGCGCTGCTCGGTCACGGCGAGGCGGTGGTGGGTCGAGAGCCGGTCCACCGTCGCCGCCTGGGCCGCGTCGTCGGCCGCCCGGAAGGCGATGTGGTGCACCGATCCGGCCCCCGGCCGCCCGCTCGAACGGTCGGCCGCCGTGGCGAGCGTCACGAACCCGCCGGCCGCCGCGCTGCCGGCGTAGCGGATCGATGCGCCGTCGCGTGCGGCCTCGCGGAACCCGAGGCCGTCGGTGAGGATCGCGGCCGTCGGGCCGGCCTCGGCCAGGAGCAGCGTGACGCCGTGAAGGCCGCGCAACGCGTGCTCGGCCGGCACGTCGCCGCCGTCCCGGGTCGGCGCCGGGCCGGCCTCCTCGACGCCCACCAGGGCCAGCCGCATCCCGTCGGGATCGCGGAAGCGCAGGGTCGGCTCGCCGAACGCGCTCGACGGGGCCTGGTGGTCGACATTCATCGCGACGAAGCGGTGGACCCACCAGCCGATCGAGGCCCGCGGCACCCGGAAGGCGGTCTCCTGCGTCTCGCCGACCCCAACCCGGCCGGCAGCCGCATGCGCGATCGGGAAGAAGGTCAGCAGCGTGCCGGGCTGCCCGGCCTCGTCGCCGTAATAGAGATGGTAGGTGCCCGGGTCGTCGAAGTTGACGGTCGTCTTGACGAGCCGCAGCCCGAGCACGCGGGTGTAGAAGTCGCGGTTGCGTGCCGCCGGGCCGGAAAAGGCGGTGACGTGGTGGAGGCCGATCTCGGACATGAGGCTTCTCCTGCCTGGCGCCCTTGGGCGCTGGTGATGGACCTCACTTGAGGATTGCGCCGTCCGATTGAAATCGAAACGATGGAAACGCATCGTTTCTGATTTTACATCGAACGGTCCGCCCGCCTTCCGCGACCTTCGGCGTGGCCGGGCGACGCTCCGGCTGCTATGGCGGGGCGTTCGACACGCGGGGAGACAGCGAATTTCCGACGATGCATGGGCGACCGCGCTGGGACTGCTCGCGGTCCTCGTCCTGGTGCTGGCCAACGGGTTCTTCGTGGCGGCGGAGTTCGCCCTGGTCTCGGTACGCCGGAGCCGCGTCGCCGAGCTCGTCTCCGAGCGGCGCGCGAACGCGACGGCGCTGCAGCGGGCGACTGACCGCCTCGATGCGCATCTCGCCGCGACGCAGCTCGGCATCACCCTGTCGTCGCTGGCGCTCGGCTGGGTCGGCGAGCCGGCGCTCGCCCACCTGATCGCGCCGGCGGTCGACGGGCTGCCGCTGTCGCTCGGGCCGGTGGCCGCCCACTCCATCGCGGTGGCGATCGCCTTCGCCCTGATCACGTCGCTGCACATCGTGCTCGGCGAGCTCGCGCCCAAGAGCCTCGCCCTCCAGCGCAGCGAGCGCACCGCGCTCGCGGTGGTCCGCCCCCTGGCCCTGTTCCTGTTCGTGTTCCGGCCGGCGATCCTGTTCCTCAACGGGCTCGGCAACGGCGTGCTGCGGCTGTTCGGACTCCAGCCGGGCCACGGCGAGGGCTCGCTGCACTCGACCGCCGAGCTCAACCTGCTGATCCAGGCGAGCCAGGAGGCCGGCCTGATCCGCGAGGTCCAGCAGGAGGCGGTGGAGCGGATCTTCGCCATCGGCGAGCGCCGAGTCAGCGACATCATGACCCCGCGCCACGAGGTCGAGTGGGTCGACGCCGACGCGGAGCAGGAGGCGATCCTCAAGGCCATGCGCGCCTGCGGGCACGCCCAGGTGGTGGTCAGCCGGGGCCAGGTCGACGAGCTCGTCGGCGTGGTCCGCAAGCAGGACCTGCTCGATCAGGTGCTCGACGGGCGGGCGATCGACATCGCCTCCGCGACGCAGGCGCCGATCGTCGTCCACGAGAGCATGACGATCCTGGCGGTGCTGGAGACCTTCCAGAGCCAGCCGATGCGCATGGCCGTGGTCGTGGACGAGTACGGCACCCTGGAGGGCATCGTCACCCAGACGGACCTGCTCGAGGCGATCGCCGGCGACATCCCGGAGCCCGGCGAGGAGCCCGACGTGGTCGAGCGGGCCGACGGCTCGCTCCTGATCGACGGGATGATCCCGGCCCGCCAGGCGTTCGAGCGGCTCGGGCTCGCCGAGCCGCCGGATTCCGACGACTTCACGACGCTGGCCGGCTACGTGATCTACCAGCTCGGCCGCATCCCTGCGGCGGGCGACGCCTTCGAGGCCGGCGGCTGGCGCTTCGAGGTCATCGACATGGACGGGCGCCGGATCGACAAGGTGCTGGCCTCCCGCGCCACCGCGTAGCACACCGGACGCCCCGGCCGAGGCGGCGGGGTGGGAGGCGAACCCCGACATGGCCGACGGCCCCGAGATCCCGATGCCCGGCCGCGCCGCGCCGCCCCGCACGGCCCCGCCGGCGGTCGGCCTCGCCGAGGCCGTCCCCGTCTGGGGCCGCATCGCCGCGCTCTCCTTCGGCGGCCCGGCCGGGCAGATCGCGGTGATGCACCGCATCCTGGTCGAGGAGCGGCGCTGGATCTCCGAGGACCGCTTCCTGCACGCGCTGAACTTCTGCACGCTGCTTCCGGGGCCGGAGGCGCAGCAGCTCGCGACCTATATCGGCTGGCTGATGCACGGCACGCGCGGCGGGCTGGTCGCGGGCGGCCTGTTCGTGCTGCCGGGCCTCGTCGCGATCATGGCGCTGAGCTGGGTCTACGCGCTGTCGGGCAACGTTGGCGTCGTCGCCGGCCTGTTCTTCGGGTTGAAGGCGGCGGTGCTGGCCATCGTCGCCGAGGCGGTGCTCCGCATCGGCCGGCGCGCCCTGAAGAGCGCACCGATGGTCGCGCTGGCGGCGGCCTCGTTCGTCGCGCTGTTCCTGTTCGACCTGCCGTTCCCGCTGATCGTCCTGGCCGCGGGCCTCGCCGGCTATCTCGGGGGCCGGGCCGGCCTGCCGCAGTTCCGGGTCGGCGGCGGCCACGGAGCGGCCGGCAGGACGGATGCCGGACCGTACCTCATCGGCGACGCGGCGCTGCCGCAGGAGCGGGACGCCCCCGCGCGCACGCTCCTGACGGCGGTTGTCTGGGCCGCGCTCTGGCTGACGCCGGTCGCGGCGATCGTCGCCATCCTCGGGCCCGACAACGTGTTCGGGCAGATCGCCCTGTTCTTCTCGAAGATGGCGATGGTGACCTTCGGCGGCGCCTACGCGGTGCTGGCCTACGTCGCCCAGCAGGCGGTCGGGCAGTTCGGCTGGCTCCGGCCGGGCGAGATGCTCGACGGGCTCGGCATGGCCGAGACGACGCCGGGGCCGCTGATCATGGTCACGCAGTTCGTCGGCTTCCTCGCCGCGTTCCGCAATCCGGGCAGCCTGCCGCCGCTGCTCGCCGGCACGCTCGGGGGCCTGCTCACCACCTGGGTCACCTTCGCGCCGTGCTTCCTCTGGATCTTCGTCGGCGCGCCCTACGTCGAGCGCCTGCGCGGCGACCGGGCGCTGGCCGGCGCGCTCTCGGCGATCACGGCGGCGGTGGTCGGGGTGATCCTGAACCTCGCGGTCTGGTTCGCGCTGCACACGCTGTTCGCCCGCCTCGAACCCGTCGCCCTCGGGCCGATCCGCCTCGAGCTTCCGGTGCTCGCGAGCCTGAATCCGTGGGCGCTCGTCCTCGCCGTCGCGGCGCTCGTCGCCGTGTTCCGGCTCAAGGCCGGCGTGATCCCGACGCTGGCGGCCTGCGCGGTGGCCGGCATCCTCCTGCACCTCGCCGGCCTGGTCGGATAGGCTGCGCGCGCGTCGTCGGGAACCGCGCCGCTGCGAAGGCGGCGACGCGGCTCAGGTTCACGTGCGCCGGCGATCACCAGCGATGATGCCAGCCGCCGTGGTGGCCGCCCCATCCGCGATGGCCGCCCCATCCGCGGTGCCAGCCGCCCCAGCCGACGTGACGGTGGCCGCCCCAGCGATGCCAGCGCGGGCCGTAGGCGAAGCGCCGGTAGCCGTAGAAGGCGGGGCGATGCACGAAGCGACGGTAGACGAACGGCCGGTAGCCGAAGTTCGGGCGGCAATAGCCGTAGAACCCGCGGTGGAATCCGGGGCCGCAGCCGTCGCGGGCCTCGGCGACGCTGGCACTCGCGCCGACGAGGCCGAGGGCGACGATCCCCGCCGCGACCGGGGTGGTGATGAACGATGCCTTCATGGAATCCTCCTGTGACGGGTGAGGGCCGGCGGCACGCCGCCGGCATCGGTCGTTCGTGACGGGTCGTCAGAAGCGGTTCGGCCGGCAGCGTCGGCCGGCCGGGCCGATGTGGAAGCCCGGCGGGCACGAGCGGCCGCGGACGTAGCCGCCGGCCTGCCCGCCGGGTCGGCAGCCGCCGTAGGGTCCGCGATGGCCGAACGGGCCGCAGCCGCCGTAGACCTGGACGATGGTCGCGTCCGGGCCGGCGAGCCCGGCGAGGGGAAGCGCCGAGGCCGGGGCGGCCGCGGCGAGGGTGCCGGCCAAGCTGCCGGCGAGGATGCAGGCGCCGAGACGTCGTCTCACCATTCGAGTCTCCTGGACATGGAAGGCGCGGCCCGTCCGGTCGCGCCGGGGATCTTCCGGGTTCGAATCCCGGAAACGGGGGATCAGGCGAGGAGGTCGCGCATCGGCGCGACGCCTCCGCTGCCCGGGAAGACGGTGTCGGCCAGCGCCCGGTCGGGGAGGCCGAGATGGTCGCGCAGAACACCCTTCAGCACGGCGCGCAGGTCCGTGGTCGGGCGCAGGTCGCGGCCCTCGAGCAGGGCCGCGGGTGCGAGGCCCGGCCAGTCGGCGACGACCCGCCCGCCGGCTACGGCTCCACCAGCGAGGAAGGCGGCCGCCGCGGTGCCGTGGTCGGTCCCGTCGGTGCCGTTGGCGTGCGCGGTGCGGCCGAACTCGGTGGCGACCGCGACCACGGTGTCGCCCCAGGCGGGGCCGAGCTCCGCCTTCAGCGCCGCCAGCGCGTCGTCGAGCGCCTTGAGGAGGTGGGCGAGGCGGCCCGAGGCCGGCCCCTCCGCGGCATGGGTGTCCCAGCCGTCGAGCGCTAGGGTCGCGATCCGAGGCCCGTCGGGGCGGGCGAGCATCCGCCCCGCCGCCGCGGCCAGGGTGGCGTAGATGCGGCCGGGACCGCCGACCGCTTGCCCCCCCTCCGGCAGCATCGCGTCGAGACGGTTGCTTTCGGTCAGCGCCGCCAGCAGGGCCGGATCGCGCTCGCCGTAGAGACGCTCCAGCCGCATCACCGTGTCGTCGAGCGGCGCGCGCAGGTTGCCGGGCGACCAGCTCATCACCGGGGCGGGCCCGCGCATCACCAGGGGCACCGTCGCGCCGCAGGCGAAGAGGTCGCGTCCGCGGGCCGGGCCGGCGGACGGCAGCAGGGCGGCCGCGCGATTGAGCCAGCCGGTCCCGCTGCCGTTCGGGCTCGGGGTGCCGTTCTCCAGGACGTCCTGCCCGTCGAAATGCGAACGCTCGCGATAGGGCGTCGCCACCGCGTGCAGCATCAAGGCCTCGCGGGCATCGAACAGCCCCTTGAGGAACGGCAGGTTCGGGTTGAGGCCGAACAGGCCGCCGAGCGGCAGCGCCGCGCCGGCGCCCGACGCCGGCAGTGCCAGCGGGCCGCGCAAGGCGGCATAGGCCGGATCGCCGATCGCCGGGAGGAAGGCGAGACCGTCGAGCGCGCCGCGCAGGATCACGAAGACGAAGCGCGGGTCGCGGGTCGCGGCCGAAGCGATCCGCGGCATCAGGCCGGCGGCCGCGAGCGTCGAGCCGGCGGCGAGCAGGCCGCGACGGGTCGGCAGGCTGCCGCAGGTCGGTGGGTTGAGCCGCATCGCGCTATCTCCGCTGGAATTCCGGGCTCATCAGGAGCAGGGCGAGGCCCTGCGCCCCGGTCTCGGCCCGGGCGATCTCGCGCCGGGTCGGCGCGGAGAGCAGCGGACCGAACGCGTCCTCGGCGAGCGCGACCGGGTTGCCGGCGGGCGGCGCCCGCTCGCAGGCTTCGGCGGCCCAATCGATCCGGGCCTTGAAGGCGTGCGGCGCGAGCCATTCGGCGGCGGCGTCCGGCCAGCCGCGGGGGCTCGGCGGCGCGAAGGTGCGCTGCCCGAAGGCGGCGAGCGCCCGCGGCACGCGGCCGTCGCGTCGGTCGGCACCGGGGACGAGCCGGAGCGCGCTCAGCACGAACTCGTAGGGCGTCTTGAACTTGCGCGGCGCCGGCTCCCACGCCTCCGGCGTCGCGACCAGCGCGGCGGCCATCGCGGCGAGATCGCCGTCGCCGTCGCGATAGGCGGCGGCGAGCCGCGCCACCGCGCTCTCGGGCGGATCGTCGGCGATGAAGTGGGTCGCGAGCTTGCGGGCGAGATGGCGGGCCGTCGCCGGATGGCGCGCGAGCGCGTCCAGCACCGCGTCGCCCTGCTCCAGGCCGCCCGGTTCGTAGGTCCGGCCGAGGATCGTCGCCGGGCCGGGCTCGTGCCGGCTCGCGGCGAACAGGAAGCGCCCGGCATCCGGCCGGTCGGCCCGCGGCGGCACCCAGCCCCGGCCGGTGAGAACCCCGGCCAGCGCCGTGACGTCGGCCTGGCCGTAGCCGCCGTCGACGCCGAGCGTGTGCAGCTCCAGCGTCTCGCGGGCGAGGTTCTCGTTGAGGCCGAGGCCGCGCCGTGCCCCGGCCGGCGAGCCGGGGCCGACGGAGCGCTGATTGTCGAGGTAGACCAGCATCGCCGGGTGGCGCTGCACCGCCCGCAGCATGTCGGCGAAGCGCCCGAGCACGTGCGGGCGGATCGCCTCGCGCTCGAAGGCGCCGGCCAGCACGCGGACCGGCCCCTTGTCGCTCGAGACCGCAAAGTGGTTGGTGAAGAAAAGCGCCAGCCGCTCGACGAAGCCGGCCTCCGTCGCCGCGCCGTGCGCGAGCCGCGCCTCGACCTCGGCGCGCTCGATGGTTCGCCGGACCTGCCCGGGGTCGGCGGACGGCGGAGGCGCGGGCTGGGGGGGCGCAGCCGGCATCGAAGCGGGTTCGGCCGCCGCCCGGTCCCGCTTGGCGTTCCGGGCCTGCGCGAGGCTGCGAGCCGCCGCATCGGACGGCAGGAGCGCGGGATCGTCGATCAGGGCCGCCGCGGGCTGGGACAGCTGCGCGGCGAGCCATCCGCGGGGATCGCCGGCGATGCGGGCGGTCTGGCCCGGCCGTGCGCCGATCCCGAACCGGTTGAGTGCAAGGACCGCATCCGTGGTCATCGCTTCGATCCCTCGCGGCGCGCCGAACCGGCGGCTTGGATCGGACCTTCGCGCACGCCTGTCGCGCAACGATCCCAGGTTCGAAGACTTTCTTGCCGAGCTGTCGCAGGCCCGGCGGGCGGTTACATCTTGCGACGTTGTTTCCGCGCGGTCCGGCCGGCCCGGCCGCTAGGATCGGCCGGCGGAAGGCCCGACGACGAAGGCTCGACGACATGGACGCTGCCCACCTGCTGGTCGTCGACGACCACCGCGACATCCGCGATCCGCTGGCCGCCTACCTGCGCCGGCACGACCTGCGGGTGAGCGTGGCGGCCGACGCCGCGGCGGCGCGGGCGATCCTCGGCACCAGCGCCATCGACCTCGTCGTCCTCGACGTGATGATGCCCGGCGAGGACGGGCTCTCGCTCTGTCGCCACATCCGCGAGGTGCACGACACGCCGGTGATCCTGCTGACCGCGATGGCCGAGCAGACCGACCGCATCGTCGGGCTGGAGATCGGCGCGGACGACTACGTGACCAAGCCGTTCGACCCGCGGGAGCTGCTCGCCCGGGTGAAGAACCTGCTGCGCCGGGCCGCCGCCCTGCCGCGCGAGCGCGCCGAACCCGGCGCGCGGCGCCTCGCCTTCGACCGCTGGATCCTGGATAGCGACCGGCGCGAGCTCGTCGACGGGGCGGGTGAGGCGGTCGTGCTCAGCACCGCGGAGTTCCGCCTGCTCGCCGCGCTGGTGCGGCGCCCGCGGGTGGTGCTAACGCGCGACCAGCTCCTCGACCTGACGAGCGGCCGCACGGCCCAGGCCTTCGACCGCAGCATCGACAACCAGGTCAGCCGGCTTCGGCGCAAGCTCGAGCGCGATCCCGCCCATCCCGAGCTGCTCAAGACGGTGTGGGGCGGCGGCTACGTCTTCGCCACCGACGTGCGGGAGGTCCGGTGAGCCGCCTCGTGCCGCGCTCGCTCGTCTGGCGGCTGGCGCTGCTCCTGGTGCTGGCGGTGGTGGCCGCGCAGGCCGCGGCCTTCGCGATGTTCGCGAGCGAGGCG
>NZ_JAKSYA010000015.1:0-8998 GCF_022829485.1 Methylobacterium sp. J-059 | reverse complement strand
GAAGATGCCGTGGTTGTCTGGCTCGACCCCAATCGCCCAGATTTCGGGGTCACACTCATAAACGATGTTCCTTCAGGCCTCTCCGCCTTGCATCGGTACGGCATTGACGAGGCACTACAGAGCACCGAGGCGCCCCTTTGGCATACTGCAGCCGGTGCACTCGTTCGCGCTGATATCGAACCGTCGCCCACGAACATTCAAAAGGCTTACGACGCTCTTTTACGCTTGGTGAAATGCACCGCCCCTGTCCCGTCCTGCATACGTCTTCGAGTATCCCCGCGTGGTCTACGCGAGCATGTAGAAGCCTTCTTTGGACTAGCTCGGGAAGAACTCACAAATTGACCCTTGCTAGTGGGAAGGCCCGTTTGTTGCGGAAGCATTGCCCCTAGGGCTGAAATCAGGCGGCGAGTAGTTGGCATCAGGGCTCACCGCCAGACCACCATTTTCAGGTACATCACACCGAGCACCAAGATGATGTGCAGCTGTGACGACGTTGCATGAGTCCGCCTCAGGTCCGGTGCAATCCCGCGGGCCCAACCAGCGTCGTGATCGGCCAGTCTACAGACGCGGCCTTCCAAACTTGGATGCTTTGCGTCTCATGCCGGATCGGCTGACGCCTGCACAAGGGTCAAGATCCGGAGACGTTCTTCAGGATCGGAAATCCGCATGAAAGCCTGGATCAGCGCGTAGCATTCACGTTCGAAGCCGCCATTAACCTCTGTCTGCTCGACGGGCTTGGATACCGCTTCGATCGCGTTCTGCGATTGATACAGAACGGTCAGCGAGACCTGCAGCGCGTCGGCGATCCGCTGTAGGGGCGTGCTCTTGGCCATGAGGCTCACTGATCAAGGAAGCCGATCGGTGTCATCCTCTTGCGGGCCGGCTTGCAGCGGTGGGCTGGGAGGCGGCGCTTTCGATCCCATGACTTATCCCTTTGCGAGCGGACAGAGCACCTGTGTCGCGGTATCCATAATGCAATTTGCGCGTTGTAGCAGCATTGTAAACACGCCACAGTTGCCATCAAATGATAAGATCTGACTTGAAGTTGTGTTCTCACGGCTGTACATGAAACCGCCTTCGGGCTCAAAGGCGGATTTTGAGTGCCAAAGAATAAGACCCTCAGTGTTCGGACCAGTCCGGAAGCCTTTCAGACGGCTCTGGACGCCATGGATGTGATCGGGCGATGGGAGTGGGACGCCACGACCGACTTGGCTCGCGTCGATGCCTTCGTGGCGCTGGTTTTCAACGTCGATCCTGAGGAAGCCAAGGCCGGTCTACCGCTCTCGTGCTTCATCGACAGCATACACGCCGACGATCGGGAACGGGTCCGTGCTTTGATCAATCGTAGCACTCGTGATGGCAGCCCCTTTCTTACCGAGTACCGCGTAATCTCGGTGGATGGTCGGACCCGTTGGGTTTTGGATCGCGGTCGCTTCACTACGGATCATGTCGGGCGCCGGTGGAAGGGGGCTGGCATTCTCGTCGATATCACGCAGATGCGGATGACGGAGGATACTTGCAGAGGTTCCGGGGTCGAGAATGAGGACAGCGCGCTGGATCGCGCAGCCGAACACGCCATCGCTGCGCAACAGGCGATCGTCGAGATGCAGGACCCACGGCTGAAGAGCTGTGCGGATGCGTTGCTGTTGGAGCTGGGGCGACGGCTGGCTCAGAAGGATATCCGATCGCGCCGCAGACGTATGAACTAGACTGGCCCCCGCGCCCGGCGTTCTTACGAACGGTGGTTCACTGGCATCGACACCCTACCAAAATAGCCCGAGCTTCAGCCACGTCACCCCGCTCCGGTCCGCCTAGCAACGCAGCAATCTCGGCGTGGCAGGCCAGCCAACAGCGGGTGAAGTAGAGCAGACATCCGCCACCGGCCGCTACGCCGATCCGGCTTTGCCGCAACATGGCCCAGTGCATTCGCCGGGCGAGGTAGCGTTCCAGCAACATCAGGCACGCGAGCCGGCTC
Organism: Methylobacterium sp. J-059; assembly: GCF_022829485.1. Lineage (NCBI taxonomy): Bacteria > Pseudomonadati > Pseudomonadota > Alphaproteobacteria > Hyphomicrobiales > Methylobacteriaceae > Methylobacterium > Methylobacterium sp. J-059. The sequence continues at coordinate 7,023 of NZ_JAKSYA010000015.1, read as the reverse complement.
GTCTGGCGCAGTGTCAGCCGACGATCGGCTGTAAGAGGAAGGGCGGTCGGCATCAGCGCTCGCCTCCAGCTACCATGTCGAGGAAAGCTACTGCGGCAGCCGCAATGATGTTCCCTCGGCCATTCGAGGACAGGGGCGCGAACGCGATCACCGCACACTCGGCCGACGCGACCGGTGGTACCGCATCAGATGCCGCCTCGCAGCCACTATCATTATTGCGCAACCCCACGACCTGGCTGCCGTGGTGGTTCTCAGGAGCGGCGAGGGCGGGTTCAGCACCCCCACCGTCCTCGGCCTCTGCATCCCCGTCCATGCGGTCAAGGATCGCGAGCAGGTTGTCGGCGGTGTCCAGGGCGGTCTGTGCCGCTTCCTCGATCATGCGCCGAGTCTCGGTCGGCGAGGGCGCCGGCGGGACAAGAGGCGCCACGGCGGGCGGGCGGAATGCAATAACGTTGTCCATCGGTCTCAGGCCCTCGTTTCGTTGGAACCGGACAGCGGCGCCAAGCTCCCCGCCCGCACAGCATCTTGAAACTGACGCACGATCCTATCCCCCGCCTCCTCCCCGGTTGGATCGGCGCGCAGCTCGCACACACGGTCTGCAGCCAGCCCGAGACACTTCAAGGCCAATCCTTGAACCGTGGACGCCTCCACGACGCTCATGCGCTCGATAACGGCGCGGACGGGCGCCCACGATGCCCTCATGTCAGCATCCGACGGGTCCGGTTCCTGACAGACCAGATCATGCTGAGCGAAGGCATCGCAGAGCAGCGTCGCGAGGATCGCAAGCTCAGCGTCGCCCCCAACCGAGGGGAGCGGGGTCGAGGGAGCCGGCGGAGCGCTTCGGCCCATCACCTTAGCGGCGGTCGTTCGCAGCGCCGCGGCCTGCTGTTTTAGGGAAGGGCGGTCGGCGCTCCGGCGGAAGGGATTGGACAGCTTGAGAGGGGACACGCGCGTGCTCCTATGATCCTTGAAAGGAAGGGGTGCGCGGCGGGGCCGACCCGCCGGGCGGATGGCGTCAGGAGGCGGGGCTGTCGCTCTCGTCGTTGCCTTCGTCCTCGTCGTCCGGCTCGACGCCGGCCTCTACAAGCCCTTGGAAAAACGGCTCCGGGGCGGGCAGGCCGAAGTGCTCGGCCGCGAGGCGGGACACGTCGGCCAAGGCGCTCTCGCTCCACCATTCCCCCAAGTCGGCGAGCGCGGCCTTGAGCATGATGCCCGGAAGGGTCTGCATCGGCTCGTTGATGTAGGGATCAGCCAGACGCTCGAGGGCGATGGAGAGTGTGTTAGCCAAGGCCCATGCCTCGTCATATCCGTTGGCGTCCCGCGTCGCCTTGGCCTTTACCCCCCAGGCTTCGGCAGCGCTCGTGTCGTCAGAGATCCAGCCTGGATGTTCGCCGGCCGCGGTATCCCCGGCGTCGAAGAGGCGACCGGCCTCAGCCTGCGCAGGGCCGACGCGCCGGATAAGCGGCAGGAGGTCGGGGGCGAGCGCCAAGAACTCGGCCTCGCGAGCGCCGGGCGGCGTCGAGGCGGCCAGCGCCGGCAGCGGCAGGGCAGCGGCCATGGACCCGGCCAGCATGGCGCGGCGGCCTTGGCTCGTCTCGGCCGCGAGGCCCGCGGCCTTGGCTTTCATCAACGCGAACCGCTCGCGCAGGCTCGGCTTCGGATTAGTGCTCGGGGAACGCTTCAAGGGATTGCGCATGTCGGAAACCTCGTTTGCTAGAGTGCTAGCAGTCTGGAATGCTGGGTTGCGGGATTGCTCAGAGTAGGGAGGCGAAGCCCGTGAGGACGCATCCGCCGCCGATGACGACGAGGGCGGCCAGTAGCTCGGCACCCACGGCCAGGGTGCGCGCGAGACGCGCGGGCGTCGGCGCTGGGCGCAGATCGATCGTCGGCCCGATCAGGCCGCCGGACGGCGGGGCCAAGGGCAGGCGCTGGACCGGCTCCACGCCCAGGCAGTGGGACAGGTCGGCCTCACGGGCCTGCGCAATGGCCCAAGCATCGCCGTGGCTGTCGGCGTTGGATGCCTCCTCGACCAGGAACCAGCGCAGATGGCGGATCAGGCAGAGCATCCCGGCGCGGGTGGCGCAGGGCGTGCCGAGCAGCGCCATGAGAGCGGCGTCCGCATCGTCCTCGGCGCGCATCGCGGTCTCGCCGTTGGGGGCAACCTGAAACACGCTCCACGCCTCGGAATGACGCTCGATCGCCGCGAGGATGGGGTCCGCGTGGAAGGGGATGCGCTCCGCGTCGAGGACGACGGGGCGAAGGGACTGGCTGAAATCGGGGAAATGGACGTGCGACATCGTTCGGGCTCCAGAGGGCTCGTGAGGGCAGGCGGGAAAGGGGAAGGGGAGGGCGGCGCCGGCTAGGTCGGACGGGGCGGCAGCACGGCGCCGGGTCGAGCGAACACCTTGCGGAGCCGGCGGCGGGCGGCACGTCGAGCGCCAGGGCTACCTGCACGTTCGCCGCGGGCGGTGATGTGCGAGGCAGGGATGAGGTTGGCGTAGCGCATTGGAACGTTGCCTTTGGCATCGCTTGTGATACCATTAGGATCATACGCCCGCTCAGAAGCGTGTCAATCCCTTTCGCATCATAAATGATCTAAAAGGCATCATGGATCGCTCACAGCTTCGCGCCGCTCGTGCGCTCCTCGGCTGGTCCCAAGAACGATTGTCTGAGGCGTCAGGTGTTTCGGTGCCAACGATCAAGCGATTGGAGCCGGGAGAAGGACTCGTTCAAACCCGCGTCGAAACGTTGGAGAAGCTGCGCCACGCTTTGGAGGCGCAGGGCGTTTCCTTCACCAACGGCGGCGAGCCAGGCGTGAAGCTGAAGCGCAAAGATCCGTCATGAGCGCCGTCGTCATCTCCCCCGAACGGCTATCTGAGGTCCGGCGCCTCGCTACGACCCTCGCTGATCGTGTCCTTGACGCACAGATCGCAGGCCGCCCGGTCCCCGCCGACCAAGCAGGTGCGCTCGCGAAAGCCGCCGGACTGCTGCATGACTATGGCGTGGACTGGCCGCCCCTTCTGACGCAGGCGCTGCATGGTCTGGTGCCCGACGCTGATGCTGCGGCGGTGGAGCCTGAACCCGAATTGGCACTACCGAATGCTGACCTCGACGGTCTGTCCCGCTTCTTCGCCGGCTTCCGCAAGGGCGCGCCGAAGTCGTGATAAATCCCGCCCGCTACGTCGTTCCATTCCGTTCGAGCGCGGAGCGCGGATGAACCTCATCAAGGGCCGGCTGCTAGCGATTGCAGTGGCTGTCGTACTCGTCACAACCAATCGGCTGCTTGAGGCTGCTGGGCTGGAGTACGCCTTTGAGGACTGTGCCTTCGCCGCTCTGTCGGCGATGATGGTCGTCGTAGCTGCGGACCGTCGATCATGACTGCTGGCCTCGAATTCATCCCCGAGAACGGGGGAGGGGCCGGCATTCGGTTTCGGGAGAGGAAGGCGCCGTGAAGGTTAGACAACTTGAAGAGTAGGCCGTGATCGACGATCCCTTCCTCCTCGTCATGATCGCTGCCGCGGTCGTTACTATTGCAGCTGCGCTCCTCGTCTTCTGGGTCACAGGGCGGAAGGATCGCGATGGAGGCATTGGTAGCCAATGAGCGAACGCGGCGTGCCCTTACCCGCTACCCGGCTTCTCACCAAAGCGCAGGCTGCATCGTATTGCGGCCTGTCAGCAGCAGCTTTCGCAGCGCGGTGTTCGGTGGCCCCAATCGACTTTGGCGATAGGCGTCTGGATCGGTTTGATCGTCAGGATCTCGATGCATGGATCGACAGCCTGAAAGCACCCGATCTTAGGGTAAAGAGCGTTGCTGATGCACTTGTTGAGTTCCGGCAGCGCAATAGGGCTTCACCCTCCCGCGATCGGAAGGCGCCGTGAGAGGGCCGGCCCGGAAGGGCAAGCTACCTCCGAGCCTACACTACATGCTGACCTTGCTGGCCCAAGGACCTCGTTTCTACAGCGCGTCGTTCCGCAAACTCATCCAACTGGAGAAGCGCGGCTACACCGTGTTGACCGGGGTCACGGCCTTCGACGGCGCACGTGAGTGGGCGATCACCGCTGCTGGTCTCGCCGCCTTGGAGGCTTATGGCCGAGGCGCGGATAGAGCCGACTTCGACGTGATGCCGAAACCGATCATCGAGGCGAAAAGGATGCCATCGGCCTAGGCGCGTACTTTACCGACCTCGTAGCCATCGGCAGCGGCCTGCAGAGCCTCCCACTTGCGCCGCCGCCGGTTCAGCGCCTCAATCGCCTTGGGTGAGCGAGCAAGGGCGCGCAGGCTTCGTTGCAAGAGGATGTCTTGCTGGTCGGCGAGTGGCATTTCGTTGAAGGGGCGAGGCACAATCAGTTCTGGCATACCGCATAGCTTGCCGCGAACTGTGGGGCGGCGCAATCGTTACGCCGCGATCAGTCCGGCGGGCGGGCCTGCCCCCCTCTCGGGTTCAACCGGTCGCGCATGTCCTTCCCAACTTTGAAGCACAGCTTGGCCTTGGCCTCGACGGCAACGGGGGCTCCGGTTCTCGGATTGCGCCCCACCCGCGCCCGTGCCTCCACGATGGTGAAGGCCCCGAACCCGCGCAGCTCGACACGATCGCCGGCCACGATGGCGTCCGCGATCCGGCCTAGGATGGCGTCGACCACGGCCTCGCAATCTCTCGCGTAGAGTTGCGGGATCGCGTCGGCAAGGCGCTGAACGAGTTCGGATCGGATCATGAAGGCGCAGGAAGCGCATCGCGCCGGAGACGACAACCCCGCCGCCTGACACTCCCGACGTTGACTTAACTATGCTGCCCGACCGAACGGATGTTGAGGCTGAGGTGTCAGACTCCCGTAACTGCGACGAGTGACTAGGCTGCTTCTCTCACGCCGGCCTGGCGTAGCATCGCCAAAACGGCCTCGGGGTCATGACTGATCATCAGAAGGTAGAGGCGCAAGGCGCCAAGCGGACGCGAGCGGCCCTGCTCCCAATCCCGGATCTGATTGGCACTGAAGCCGTACTCGTAGGCGAAATCGTCCTGGGAGAGATGCAGGCGCTGCCGGATCGCCTTCACGTTGATCTCAGCGGGGATGTGGAACTTGGCGGCTTCCCGCTCGCCACGCGCGATCCCGATAGCCTCATTCAGGCCTTCAGCGATCTTGTCGAATGCCCGCTTACTCATGCTCCTGCCCTCACTTTCACGACTTTCTTGCGGTACTCGGCCACCAATATCTTGCACAGATCGCCTAATGAATTCCTCTCCGCCTTCGAGAGGTTTGCCCTGTCACCCTTCGCGAATACCGTCAGGAGGAACAGTGGCAGGTCGCATCCGCTGAAAAACGTGATTGTTCGATAACCTCCGCTCTTGCCCTTACCTTTGCCTGCGATCCGTACCTTGCGACATCCACCTGTTCCTTCCATCTCGTCGCCCGCAAGCGGGTTCCGAGAGAGGTAGTCGACAAGGCTGCTCATTTCCTCATCCGACATCCCCGCCTCCTTGGCAGCTCGTCGGAATGCATGAGTTTCGCAGATCGCGTGCATAAGCCAGATATACGTGATTTACGTACTCCGACAAGTGGCTTCCGCGCCGCAGGTGCCGGAAGAGTGCGTACCAGACGTAGGAAGGCGCATCGCCTCAAGCTGAAACCAGCCAGCGTCGGCGCATTCGCCTCTACCGTTGACTTAGCCGTGCCGCCCAGCCGACATGCCATGTCCGGCTATGCCGCGCCCTATGGCGAGTCGTGAGCCGGCATCAGGAGAGATCGCCGCGAGATAGACCCTGAAACGACTACGGCCCCCCTGTCGCCAAACAGGAGGGCCGCGAAATCGAAGTGGCTTTGAGGGCCGAGATCACCCCCCCACAAGCCATATGATTCCCTCGGGAGTCAAGACGGAACGCCAATTCCGTCAACGATGAAGTCGTGCCTGGACCCCTGCCGCGGCCCGAAAGGGACCGAGGACGATGGACTATGCCTACGAGATCCGCCGCCAGGCGGAGGCGGCTCCGCGCGCCGCGTTGCCGGCCGTGGCATCCGCGTTGTGGAAAGCGTTCGGCGAGGGACACCTGTCTGAGGCCGAGGCCGAGGCGCTGTCCGGGTTGATCGAGGCGCGACAGGCCGATGTTGGAACCCACGCCCCAAAGCTCACAGGAAGCCCCAGGACGGGCGTAGGCTCTCGGCCGCGCACGGATGCCTCTATGGCCCGCCGACGACGCTGGGCGGCCTCCGGGCGGCTTCCGCCGGGTCTCGCGGCACGGTTCACCCTGGCAGAGCAGGCGGTGCTGGCGCTCGTCGCCGCTGAGACCGTTCGGCGGAAGGATTGCCGCCTCGCCGTGGAGCACCTAGCCGCGACCGTCGGCGTGTGCCGGTCCACCGTAAAGAATGCGGTGCGCGAGGCTCGCAAGCTCGGGTTGCTGACCGTCGAGGAACGCCCCGTCACAGGCTTCCGCAACCTGCCGAACGTGGTCCGCATCGTCTCGGCCGAGTGGACGGCTTGGCTGCGGCTGGCTCGGAAAGGGGGCACGGATCGTTACCCCCCTGGCGAAAAGGGGGTGGCGGATCAGCACCCCCATGCCGAGCGGGCTAAGTTGAACTTAGGGTGCCAAGGGACGCGCGGTGCGGCACCGCGCCAACCAGGGGGAGGGGTCAAATCCCCAACCCGCACGGCTACTAGTAGTTCTTACCCTGTGAATTCGGGGACTCGGAACACTCAAAAGGGCTGCCGACAGGCGGCGGGCGACGCGAGCGGCAAAGCCCGTTCGGAGATCCACGCTGTGGGTATGACCGTCCGAGCCATGCGGTAGCCGCACGCGGGCGTTCGGCATGGCGAACGGATTTTGGACCTTGCAGCGGCTATGCTGCTTTCAGTTCATGGATGGTGCCCAGCACCTCGGCGCGCTGGGTCTTGAGCCGGTGGATGAGCGGGCGCAGGTCGCCGTCGCCGTGGGCGGCGGCCTCGATCTCGCGGCACAGGCGCGACAGCCGGGTGAAGCCCAGCATGCCGGCGGCCGAGACCAGCGCGTGCGCGTCGTGAGCGACCTGGACCCG
>NZ_JAKSYA010000013.1:0-31056 GCF_022829485.1 Methylobacterium sp. J-059 | reverse complement strand
ATTCGGCACGATATAATGTTATGTTATTCACGCTGAAGTAGGCGTCCGATGCCGAGCAATGTTAGTGGAGTTCACACGTGTGCTCCTCCGATCTACGCGCGCGATGGCAGCCCAGGGCGCGAAGGTCCACCGCAGGCGCAGTCGCGCGACTCCTCCCTCCCCCCGCTGCGGGGGAGGGTGTCCACCGTCTGGGGGTCGGGAGAGGGGAGCGCAGATGCCTGGTAACGCGCCCCCCTCTCCCGACCTTCGCTGACGCGAAGCCCACCCTCCCCCGCAAAGGGGGGAGGAAAGTTGCGTCGGCGCACGCCAAGACCTCCCCGCGCGGAAAGCCTCCGCCGGCGGCATGGCCCCGACATCACGGACAGGAGACGCGGGACGCCGCGGAACCCTGGGATGATGCGCACTGAGCCGGTTCCCCGGCGCCCCGCGGTGCCGGGCCCCGAGAACGCGGGCACCCGGCGCCGATTTGTCGTCGCGGCTTTACGTACCGCACGGCCCCGCCGCCGCGGCCCGCGCGACGCGGGCCCCGGTCACGTATCCGGCCACGTAGGGCCGGGTCGCCCCGGCGACAGCCGGAACGGGCGATCCCCGCACCCTCCCTAACGTCGGGATGGGCTCAGGTCTCTTCTGAGAGCGCTCCGCTTGCGGGCGACAGCCCGCCGCTCGGAGCGCCCCGCGCCGCGCATTATGGACGCCGTATCGCGGCGGGTTGATCGACCCACCGCGCAGGACCACCACGCTGCCGACCGCCCCGTCGATCACCGGGCCGGCTCCTGACGGCGGCCCCGGGACGAAACGCAGCCCCGGCGCCGTGCAGCGCGTGATGGGGTTATAGGCATGTCTTAGGAATTTTGTCAAGTGACGCAAATTGAGTCGGCGAATTGCCCTTCTCTTAGACTGACGCGCAGATCATGCCCCGAAGCGCCTCTTACAGGTTTGGGTACTACAATACACCATAGCGATATTATCTAAAATTATTGATTTTGGTTCTAAGTATCGGAAGCGGTAATACATTTTCTGGAAGTGGATCCAATGAATAACCGGTCAGACGCGTAAAGAGATTTGGAGCGATACCGATTTCAGCAATCAGTTGGTGCAACCTTGCATCTCCATTTTTTGAAATCCAAGCGATTGCCGAAAATAATAACTCTGAACTCTCCAGAGGAATGGCTTCGTCGTACCGTTCAAATTTCGCTTGCCCCGTTTTTACTAATTGAATATTAGCTGTCCGGTATTGCGCGGCATCGACAAGGCCAAGGTCAAAAGCGCGTCGCGTGATGGCACGCACTGAAACCTTCCAACGTAGTTTCATTGCAAATAAAGCGTTCCAATCAAACGTACGCCGCGTTCGCGGAAATTCTCGCGCGAACGCAACCCGGGGGATTAAAAATGCACCCGCAAATCGAAAAGCTTCGCCTTCGGTAACACTATCGCCTGTCACTACACCCTGATGCATAACTAAATGAGCGGCTTCATGAGCAAGATCGAACCGTAGTCTTGTCCCAGCTTCTTTTGCAGTAGATCTCACAACTATAGGCCTGCGGCGGGCCATCGACAATGCATCTATGCGATCAGTGAGATCATCAAAGTGGACTACTACAGCCCCAGCATTTTCTAAGACTCGCGTCATATTAGTAATCGGCCCCTCCAACCCTAACCCCCAATACTCACGGGTTCGCTCCGCAATCTGTTCGATCGCTTCAACGGACGTAGGGCGCGCCGAATCGGGAAAATCGACGGGCGGCAGGCGCACATGATTTTCAAGCTCATCGACCAAGGCTTCCATTGTAGTTCCGCGTGCAACCGCTTGTGCCACTAATCCTCGTGGCGCACTTGCAAGACGGCGGAAATGACAATCTTCTTCGCGAACTGGATTTTTTGCAGGTGTATAAAAGAAATTTGGCGTGACCGATAACACAGCTGCCAAGGCCATGCGCATGTCCTCACTCGGCTCCTTGGCACCAGTTTCAAGCTGATGAATGAATTGCCTACTTGTAGCGACTAACCCACCCAGCTCATCGAGAGAAAACCCAGAAAGCAATCGTGCTAGCCTCAGCTTATCTCCATAAAACGCACATGCACCATTAGACGAATCCCGCCCCGGTCTATTATTACTCGAAGCCACGCCTTTAATCCTTGCGCGGACCAGCGGATGAATCGATAACGCGCTCGTCGAGATCTTCTCCAAGATCGCCGACACGAGGCGGGGGCAATTCGCGCCCTTCAGGCCGCTCCTCTCCAAGCATGACAATCAGAGGCTCAGCTTCCGCAAGCGGTATTAACCAAATAGTCTCCGGATGACCATTTTGCAAAGCGACAAAACTAGCATCCAGCAGAGCGCCATCCATATCTGTGGTTACATTAATGCGAAATAATATCCCATCGACCAAAACTTCAGGCTCTAGATCGAGTCGCAACTGCTCAAGCGGCGTAGCAGCTACAATTTTTACCGTTGGCTCTTTCGGATCACCTCGCCAAAATCGCATTGGTATCTTACCAATACTAAATTGAAAATGCTTGCTTGGATCGATGACAGCAAGCCATTCAAAACCCGAAGTCTCCGAGGCTTGAATAATCTGAAAACAACCAAAGTTATAAGCGCAAACCCCAAGGGTCCATTTGTCGTCACCGATAGCTGGATCAAAGCGATCAACTGCGCTTCCACGCCCCAATGCCAACAATTGTGCCACTTTGACGAGACGATCTTTCGTCAATTCCGGATGATATTCCCACGGCAACATCTTTGAGTTCCCACTGGCCCGTCCGGGCCTTTATAGCACTTTGTCAACCTGCTCCGAAATTGTCAACCTGTGCTGGTGTCCGGCACATAAGGTCAAACTCGACTCGCAGCCGCTTCACCTTGGTCCTCGGCCCGGCACACTGCCGCCTGCCACGCACCTGCTTCGCGCTGGCAGTTCCAAAGCGCCGCATAGACGCCTGCATGCACCAAGAGCGCGGGCTGCGTGCTACATTCGGCACCGATTCGATGCCCGGAGCCCGCACGAATGCGCATGCATCCCCTCGGCTTGCTGTGCCTCGCCGTCGTCGCTCTGTCCGCCGGGCCGGCCCACGCGAAGCGGTTGAGGCCCGACGACCTGCTGGTTCACGGCCAAGGCTGCTGGACGCGGGCATTCGCGCCGAACGCGTCCTTGGAATGGTGCTTTCGGCAGGGCGGCATCGTGGACGGCGGCGCCACCAAGGATGGCGAGGGATTCGAGGAGAAGGGGGTGTACCGGAGCTTTTCCGAGCATGTCGTCATCCTCGGCTTTCCGGGCAACGGATGGCCCGCCGAGAACTACGTCGAGGATTGCCGCTACCGCTTCGAGGACGATTTCCAAATTCTCGTGCTCGACGGCTGCAGCAGCGCCGGGCGATGGCGCCGGACCGCCTGGCAGCCCCTCACGCCCTGAGACGTCGGGGCGCGGCGGTCGCGGCCGGCTCCGCCCGCCGTGGTCTCACTCAACCAGCTGAGGCTCCCCGCGCGGCGCCACCCGCACCCGCTCCGCCTCCTCCTCGGCCCGGCGCAGGGCTGCCCGCGCCGCGTCCGCCTCGCGCTGGCGGTTCCACAGGGCGGCGTAGACCCCGTCCTGGTCGAGCAGCGCGCCGTGGGTGCCGCGCTCGACGATGACGCCCTTGTCGAGCACCAGGATCTCGTCGGCGTTGACCACCGTCGAGAGGCGGTGGGCGATGACCAGGGTAGTGCGGCCCTTCGCGATGCGGTCGAGCGCGTCCTGGATCTGCGATTCGGTGAAGCTGTCGAGTGCCGAGGTCGCCTCGTCGAGGACGAGGATCGGCGGGCTCTTCAGGATGGTGCGGGCGATGGCGACGCGCTGCTTCTCGCCGCCCGAGAGCTTCAGGCCGCGCTCGCCCACCGGCGTGTCGTAGCCCTCCGGCAGGCCCTCGATGAAGCGGTCGATCTGGGCGAGGCGGGCGGCCTCGCGCATCTCGGCCTCGCTCGCCTCCCAGCGGCCGTAGCGGATGTTGTAGCCGATCGTGTCGTTGAACAGCACCGTGTCCTGCGGCACCATGCCGATGACGGCGCGCAGCGAATCCTGGCGCACCGCGGCGATGTCCTGCCCGTCGATGGCGATGCGGCCGCTCTGCGGCTCGTAGAACCGGAACAGCAGGCGCGAGAGCGTCGACTTGCCGGCGCCCGAGGGGCCGACGATCGCCACGGTCTTGCCCGAGGGCACCGTGAACGAGACGCCGCGCAGGATCGGCCGGTCCGGGTTGTAGGCGAAGTGCACGTTCTCGAAGCGCACCTCGGCCGGGCCGGCGACCAGCGCCGGGGCGTTCGGCCGGTCCGCGATCTCCGGGTTGCGGTGGAGGATGCGGAACATGTCGTCGATGTCGATCAGCGCCTGTTTGATCTCGCGGTAGATCATGCCCATGAAGTTCAGCGGCATCGAGAGCTGCACCAGCATGGTGTTGGCGAGCACGAAGCCGCCGATGGTGGTGCGCCCGGCGAGGATGTCGCGGGCGGCGAGCCACATCACCGCGGTCATGCCCAGCGTGAAGATCAGCGCCTGGCCGGCGTTGAGGACGGCCAGCGACACGTAGGTCTGCGTCGAGGCCTTCTCGTACCGCGCCATCGCGCCGTCGAAGCGCTGGGTCTCGCGGGCCTCGGCGCCGAAATACTTCACCGTCTCGTAGTTCAGCAGCGAGTCGACCGACTTGGTGTTGGCGTCGGTGTCGGACTCGTTCATGCGGCGGCGGATCGCGATCCGCCACTCGGTCGCCTTGTAGGTAAAGCCGAGATAGGCCGCGACCATCACGAAGACGACCAGGGAGTAGGTCCAGTCGAACTCCCAGGCCAGCACGCCGAGCACCAGCACGAACTCGACGATGGTCGGCACCAGCGTCAGCACCATCAGGCGCGACAGCTCCTCGATGCCGGATCGCCCGCGCTCCAGCACCCGCGTCAGCCCGCCGGTCTTGCGCTCGAGGTGGAAGCGCAGGGAGAGCTGGTGCATGTGCTGGAAAGTCTTCAGCGCCAGGCGGCGCACCGCGTGCATCGCCACCTTGGCGAACAGCCCGTCGCGCGCCTGCGTCAGCCCGGCCATCAGGATGCGCGAGGCGCCGTAGATCGCGATCAAGAGCATCGGCGCGGCGAAGATCCCGGTCGGCACCTGCTCCTTGCCGTGCTCCTGGCCGCCGACCGCCGCGACCAGCGCGTCGGTGATCCACTTGAAGGTGAACGGCGTCACCATCGTCACCAACTTGGCCACCAGCAGCAGCCCGAACGCCAGGAAGACCCGCCGCTGCAGGTCCGGCCGGCCGTAGGGCCAGAGATACGGCCACAGCCGGCGATAGGTGGCGACGAGGCCCGGGCGCGCGTCGGGCGCCGGCGGGGGAGTGGAGGTCATACGCGATTGTCCGGAAGAGGAGGCTCGCCTCGGCATATAAGCCGGCGCCGCCCGCGGCACACCCGCAGCCGCCGCGGGGCGGGGCGGCGTGGGGAAATCCTCAGCCGTTCCTGCCCGCCTTCGCGTCCTTGCCGTCGCCCGGCAGCACGAAGATCTGGCCGGGGTAGATCAGGTCCGGGTTGCGGATCTGCTCCTGGTTGGCATCGTAGATCACCGTGTAGCGGTCGCCCGCGCCGTAGGTGCGACGGCTGATCTGCCACAGGCTGTCGCCGCGGATGATCTTGGCCGTGCTCACCGCCGGGACGAACACCCCCGCCCGCGGCGGCTCGATCGCGGCCGGGGTGGGCGAGACGGCCTCGGCCCGCGCCGCCGGGGCGGCGGGCCGCTCGGCCGGCTTGTCCGCCGCCGCGCCGGGCCTGGGCGGCGCGAGGTTCGTCGCGACGCGGGCCGGCTCTGGCACCGAGAACGGCACCTCGGCCCGGCTGCGCACCTTGCCCGAGACCGAATCGACCTGGTCGACCCGCACCGTGTAGGCGCCCGGCTTGACCCCGCGGCCGATGGTGAAGGTGACCTTGCCGTCGGGGCCGACGCTCGCCGGGGCGATCAGCGTGTCGTTGAGGTAGAGCCGCACCGTCGCACCCGGCGCGGCCTGGCTGGTGACGAACAGCCGGCCGCCCTCCTGCGCGTCCACGCTGACGATCTTGACGGGCGCGGGGGCGTCCTTGGCGGCCTTCCCGGAAGGCGGCTTGGCCGCCGCGTCCTTCGCCGCAGGGCCCTTCGACGCGCCCTTGACGGGGGTATCCCTGCCGGCGACCTCCTGGCCCGGCGCCGGGCCCGGCGCCCGCTGCGCCGTCCGGACCTCCGGCTGCGACAGCACCACCGTGGGCTTGTCGGGCGCGGTCAGCGCCACCAGCGGCTTCTCGGTGCGCGAGGGCGAGACCGCCACCGCGACGCTCTCCGTCGAGCGGGTCTCGCGGCCCTCGGCATTGGTGGAGCGCAGCACGATCTCGCTGTTGCCCGCGGGCAGCGCCGGCGGCACGATCGCGAACTGCCCGTTCGGGTCGGCGAGCGCCTTGGCCACCGCCTTGCCGTCGACCAGGAGCTCGACGACCGTGTTCGGCGCCCCGCGGCCGGCCACCACCGACTCGCCGTTCGGCTCGACGCGGACGATATCGAACTTGAGCGCGTCCGGCGCCGCCGGCGCCTCGGCGGGTGCCGCCGGCGGGGACACCATGCCCGGCACGGGCGCCGGGCCCGGCGTCAGGGCGCCGACCGCGCCGGGCGCGGGCTCGGGCGCCGGAGCATGGGCGTGCCGCCACCGGTCGAGCCCGCCGAACACGGCCGCCACCAGGCCGAGCCCGATCAGCAGGCCCAGGACCGCGAGAAACACGCCGCGCCGCAACTCCGCCGTCATGGCGATCCATCCCTCGTCGACACCACGCCCGCCCGGCCGCGACCCCCATCCCCGGCGGTGGAGACTTTCGAAAACGCCCGCGCGAAAAACCGTCGACTGTTCCGCCCATATTACCGTACATGTCCGGGAGACCAAGCCGCAACGCGCGCGCAGCGAACGAATTCCCCGCGCGATCAGCCGTTTGGCACCGATTTCGCCCCTGTTTACGACCTGTCCGCGGCCCGAACGGGACGCATGATACGACGAGCATCGATGAAGGAGGCCGGATGGCGCCGGTGAAGACGGTCTGTGTCTATTGCGGCTCCGGCTTCGGCGGGGACCCGGCGTTCCGCCAGGCGGCCGAGGCGCTCGGCGCCGCGCTCGCCGCGGCCGGGCTCGACCTCGTCTACGGCGGCGGCGACGTCGGCCTGATGGGCACCGTCGCCCGCGCGGTGCTGGCCGGCGGCGGCCACGTCACCGGCATCATCCCGGACTTCCTGAAGTCGCGCGAGCACATGCTCGACGCGATCCAGGAAACGGTCGTGGTCGGCGACATGCACACCCGCAAGCGCATGATGTTCGAGCGCTCCGACGCCTTCGTCGCCCTGCCCGGCGGCATCGGCACCCTGGAGGAGTTGGTCGAGCAGCTGACCTGGGCCCAGCTCGGCCGGCACCGCAAGCCGATCCTCCTGGTCGAGGTGGCCGGCTTCTGGAAGCCGCTGCTGACCCTGTTCGACCACATGCGCGCCCACGGCTTCATCCGCGACGGGCTCGACCTGAACTACGTCGTCGCCGAGGGCGCCGACGCCGTGGTGCCGATGCTGCAGGCCGAGAACCGCCGCCTGGGCGAGGACCCGGCCGCCGAGCGCTTCGTCACCGAGCGGCTCTGAGCGGCGGGGTCCGGCGCGTTCGCCCTCAAATCCTCGCGGCGCCGGGCCGCCGCTCGCGACGGTGAGGGGCGGCCCATGCGAAACGGTTTCGCCCCCGCCTCCCCTTGCACGGGCGAGAGACCGCGACGCGTGTCCGACGATCCGCTCGTGGCCATTCAGTAAATTTTGCCGTAAATTTTAAATACAGAATAGCATCGCGCGCGGCCGGCGCCGCTCGTTGAACCTATTCGACGCCGTGCTAGACTGCCGGGCGAGTCGATCGGGCACGAACCGCACCGCGAACGGCCGCGAACCGATCAAAAGTCTGTGTTCGCGCCGTTCGGCGGCGCCTCCGACAACAATCGGAAACGTGTTCGTCCCATCACGGCCCAGTTTTTGCAGACCTTAGGGTCGGCATCGACGCGGAGCGCGCCATGGATATCCAGGAGATCGATCGGCACCGACGCCGATGCATGGACGACGGGACGGCGGCTCGTCTTCGCGGCGGGGCGATCGTCGCTTCGGCCGCGTGCGCCCGCCGCGGAGATGCGCGATGACCGCCGCCGGACAGCCCGCCCTCCTCGCCCCGCCGGCCGACGCGTCCGCGCGGCGCCCGGCTTCGGAGCGGTTCGGCCTCGCCTACCGGATCGGCCTGCCGATCGCGCTGTGGGTGCTGTTCGCCAACGGCGCCACCCATTACCGCGACCGCCACATCGTGCCGGCGGCGGGCCTGCGCGAGGCGGTCGAGGCCGAGGTCGCGAGCCGGCTGTGCCCGGGGCTGCGCCTCGACGAGGCGAGCTTCCGGATCCACGCGCAGGCGCACGGGATCAACCATTCCGACCTCTACCAGAAGCGCTCCGCCTGGCTGCGCAAGGACGCCGACGCCCTGGAACACGAGCTGCGCGCCGACCCGGACACCGGCTGCCGGCACATGCTCGACCTCTACGGCGGCGACGGCACCGCGCCGCACCTGCTGACGCACGGCTGACCCGGCGTCGCGCGCGGCGACGGGATCGCGCGCCGGCCAGCGCCCCGACGAGCCCCGCCCGACCGTGCCGCCGGCGCGAGCCGACCGCCGCGCAGCGCACCCCCGTGCTCGACGAACCCGCCGGGTTCAGGCCGCTTGGACCTGCGGCGCGTCCTCGGCACCGTGCAGGATGCAGCGTCCCTTGCCCGCGGTCTTGGCGGCGTAGAGGGTCTGGTCGGCGCGCCGCATCAGATCGGCGAGACCGAGCGGTGGTCCCGACGCGGCGGGCCGCTGCCGGGCGACGCCGACGCTGACGCCGATCCCCGCGAACGCGCCTCCGCCGACCTGATAGGGCGCGGTGATCGCCGTGATGATCCGGCCGCCGAGCCGGCGCGCCGCCGCGTCGTCGAGCCCATCGGCGAGCACGAGGAACTCGTCGCCGCCGAGGCGGCAGGCGGTCGCGTCCGGCCCGATTGCCAGCGCGAGGCGCCGTCCGACCTCGCGCAGCACCGCGTCGCCGGCCGCGTGCCCGAGGCGGTCGTTGACCTGCTTGAACCCGTCGAGGTCGAGGTAGAGCAGCGTCCGGTCCCCGGCCCCGGCCGGGCGCGCGTCGAACGCCTCCTCCAGGCCGCGGCGGTTGAGCAGCTCGGTCAGCGGATCGGTGATCGACCGGCGGTGGCTTTCGCGTTCGCCGAGGATCGCCTGGACGGCCGCCGCCCGGTGATGGCGCAGGATGCTGCGGTTCATCAGGACGAAGGCGACCGTCTGGATCGCGATCAGCGGCAGGAATTGCGGATGCGTCGTCGCGAAGGTGGTCTTGTAGCTGAGGTCGATGAACAGCACCTGCGCCATCGCGTAGCGCGGGGCCGCGAAGTTCCGGCCGACGATCCCGCCGATCGCCGCGAGCCCGGAGGCGAGCACGACCATCGACATCGCCATGTCGCCTGAGGGGACGACGCAGGCGATGGTCGCGCCCTGCAGGCCGGCCCAGAGCAGGCCCGTCGCGAAGACCGGGCCGGACGGCGCGTGCACCCGCCGCAGCAGCACGAGGCGCAGCATCAGCAGGAGCAGGTCGAGGAACGCGATGGCGGCGAAGAGCCACCGGTCCAACCAAAGGTAGGCGACCCCCGCCACGGCGATGGAGTTGACGGCGCCGACCACGAGGGGCGTCGTCGAGGTGAAGAAGCCGGCGCGCATGCGCGCCTGCACCGCCTCCGGCAGGTCGGGCCCGATCTCGGCGAGCCACCGCAGGACGCGGCCGTGAGGCGCAGGGTACATCGTCAAGGTCGGTCCCGGGTGCCGCGAAGATCGGGCACTGCAACCGTAAGACGTTCCAGTGAAGACTCCGTCTTGGAAGTGGGTCGCTTTTGTATCGATCCTACCGTGCCACAAGATCAGGCGCCCGCCGATAGGCTCGCAACCTTTGATACGGCCGAACAACTGACGATTTCGTGCGCGGTCGGGCGCCACACGCGCTGGGTGTGGCGCCCGGAAAGCGACGGGCGTCCGGGCGTCGGCCGCCGCCGTTTCGGGTCGCCCTTCCGCCGCGTGCGCCGTGCGATCTCACCGATCGAGCGCCGGCGCGGAGGGCGCGTCGTGGTTCAGAAGCGGTACCGCAGCCCGACGCTGCCGGTGTAATCGTCGCCGCCCGCGCGGGCGACGCTGGTCGAGCCGGTGACCACCCCGCTGAGCCCGTTGCCGAAATCGAGGTCGAGGCCGCCGGCGATCCGTCCGTAGACGTCGTCGCCGCGGCGCCCGGTCTAGGTGCGGATCAGCAGGCTCGGCGCATAGGTCTGGAACGAGGTCACCGTGCGCACGCCGTCGAGGACATCGTGCTGGGCGGTGAGGTTGAGGAAGGGCGAGACGATGCCGCCGAGGAGCGGCGCCACCGTGCGGATCTGGAGGCCGCCTCCGACGGTCAACCCGTCGAGATCCTGGCGCCGGACGCCGATCGTGAGCAGCGGGTCGCCGGTCTCGCGATAGGCGCTCACGCCGGCCCGCGCGTAGGTGACCTCGCCGACCGGGCCGGCCCTGAAGGTCTCGAAATCGAACAGGTAGCCGGTGCGCGCGGCGACCGTCACCGTGTCGCCCCCCGGCGCGGCCGCGAGCCGGTCGTTGAGCACGCCCGGCCGGTCGAGGGCGAAGCCGTTGCCGCCGTACGTCACGGCCACGTCCGCGAACACCTCCGGGGTGGCGTACGAGGCGAAGACGGCGCCCTGGACGCTGTTAAGGTCGATCCGGCCGTTGCTCGCGCCGCGGAGGTCGACCCGGGCGTTGAGGTAGTTGAACGCTGCGCCGAGAACGAGGTTGGGCGTCGCCTGGTACAGCAGCCCCGCGGTGACGCCGCCGAAATCGGCATCGTAGGTGTTGCCCAGGCTGCCCGCACCGGCCCGGTTCTGCGCCGTGCGGTCGAGCCCGGCATAGGTGCCGAGCGCGAACACGGAGACCGGGCTGCCCGGCTGGACCGGGATCAGGCCGGGGGCCGGGCGCCGGCCCGGCAGGTCGGCGGCGAAGGCGGCGGGCACCGACAGGGCCATGTTCCGGCGGCGCTCGGCCCCGAGGAAGTCGATCAGCGTCGAGGAGAAGGCGAGGCCGGCGGCCTGCCCGAGCTCGCCCTGCGGCCCGATCGTCAGCGGCGCGTTGAGCTGGTTCGCCACGAAGGCGGCGAGGTAGCCGTTGGCGCGCGCGGTGAGATGGACGCCGTCGACCGAGATGTACTGGTTCTCGACGGCTGGGTTGGTGTACCCGATCACGGCGCAGGCCGGGTTGAATGCGCAACTGCCGGTCGCCGCCTGCGGGATGAATCCGTAGGCCGTCGGGTCCGCGCGCAGCCGGTTCAGGAGCCCGTCCGCATCGAAGTAGTGCACGTTGATGCCGCGATCGGAATACGCCTGGAGGTATCCGGGGAGCTGCGCGTTGAAGGACCGCGCCAGGTCGGCGTTGGCGGCGCGGAAGGTCTGCTGGCTGTAGACCAGCAGCTCGCGCGCCCCGAGGCCGACGAGGCGGTCCAGGTTCGCGACGTTGTTGTTCAGGACCGTCGTCACGCCGGCGGCGTGGGCTGCGTCGGTACCGGCCGGGATGGCGGTGATGTCGTTGTAGCCGATCCAGAGCGTGACGAGGTCGCGCGATCCGAACCGGCCGCCGCGGGCGGCGAACTGATCGATCTGGTCCGGTACGCCCCAGGAAAAGAAGGGCGAGGCCCCCGCGTTCGGCTCGAGGTGGACGGCCTGCGACCCGCCGATCGCGTAGTCGTTGCCGGGCACGTAGGGCGCGCCGATGCGGGCCGGGATCTGCTCGAAGTAGCCGGGCGCGTTCGACCAGCGCCCGCCCTCGTAGAGCTTCATGCCGAGCAGCGCGTCGACCCTTCCAGAGGGGCTGTAGCCGGTCTCTCGCGGGATGCGGCCGTTGTCGGTCAAGCTGTCGCCGAAGGCGTAGGCGCCGGAGTAATACCCGGACTGCGCGTGGCCCAGGCCGGGCGACGACAGCACCATTCCCGACGCGAGCAGCGCCGTCCGCAGGACGCGAGTCATTTCATTCCCCCCATTCGGATGACGGCACGGATTTCCTGCGAACCGCATCTGGAGAAAGAATGTCACGCCCATTTCCCGGTCAAAAACCCTTCCCGGGCATCGAACGGTCAGCACATCAACAGTGTTGCGTCAAAATAACAAATACAACGCCGACTTTCTACTTCTAATGATCATATAGCAACCTTCGATCACTATACCGCGCGGTATTCCGGGATCGATCGACGGAACGCCGGTCGCGCGAAGGCTCGCGGATGCGCGCAGGACGAACCGCGCGACATCGGGGGGCACGGGATCGGCGATGCGCGTCGCCCGGAACCGGCCCTGCGACCCATCCAGGCGCACCGGCGCCTAGATCACGCTCCAGGTGGTGCCGTCCTTGCCGTCCTTGACCGCCACACCCATCGCGGCGAGGGCGTCGCGGGCGCGGTCCGAGGCGGCCCAGTCCTTGGCGGCGCGGGCGGCGGCGCGATCGGCGATCAGAGCCTCGATCGCCGCCACGTCGAGGCCCGCGGCCGCGACCGTGGCCGCGTCCCGCTCGGAGCGGGTCTGCCCGAGGAACCCGAGCAGGTTCGCCCCGGCGCGGAGGCGCGCGGGATCGTCGAGGCGGTGGATCTCGGCGAGCGCCGCGGCGGTGTTGAGGTCGTCGAGCAGCGGCTCGAGCACCGCCTCCGGCGCCTCGGCGGCGGGCCTTCCGTCGCCGACGGCGCCGTACCAGCGGTCGAGCATCCGCCGCGCCTCCTCGAGGCCGCGCAGGGTCCAGTCGATCGGCTGGCGGTAGTGCGACTTGAGCATGGCGAGGCGCACCACCTCGCCCGGCCAGTCGTTCAGCACCGCGCGCAGCGTGACGAAGTTGCCGGCCGACTTCGACATCTTCTCCCCCTCCACCTGGAGGAAGCCGTTGTGCAGCCAGGTGTTGGCCATCACCGGCGTGCCGAAGCAGCAGCGGGACTGCGCCACCTCGTTCTCGTGGTGGGGGAAGATCAGGTCGATGCCGCCGGCATGGATGTCGAAGGTCTGCCCGAGATGCCGCGCCGACATCGCCGAGCACTCGATGTGCCAGCCCGGGCGCCCGGGCGCGGCGATGCCCGACGGCGACGGCCAGGACGGCTCGCCGGGCTTCGAGGGCTTCCACAGCACGAAATCGAGGGGCGAGCGCTTGTAGGGCGCGACCTCGACCCGCGCCCCGGCCTCCATCTCGTCGAGCGGGCGCTTCGAGAGCGCGCCGTAATCGGGCATCGCGGGCACGTCGAACAGCACGTGGCCGGCGGCGACGTAGGCGTGGCCGGACGCGACCAGCGCCTCGATCATCGCGACCATCTCGGCGATGTGGTCGGTGGCGCGCGGCTCGATCATCCGCGGGCGCTCGCCGGGCACGTTCACGTCCTCCGGCATCAGCACGCCGAGGTCGCGCAGGTCCGCGTGGAAGGCGGCGAGCGTCCCGTCGGTGAGCGCGCGGATGGTGATGCCGCGCTCGGCGGCGCGGGCGTTGATCTTGTCGTCCACGTCGGTGACGTTGCGGGCGTAGGTGACGTGCGCCGCGCCGTAGACCCGGCGCAGCAGCCGGAACAGCAGGTCGAAGACGATGATCGGGCGCGCGTTGCCGATATGGGCCGCGTCGTAGACCGTCGGGCCGCAGGCATACATCCGGACATGGCTCGGATCGATCGGCGCGAAGGCTTCCTTGGCGCCGGTCAGCGTGTTGTAGAGCCGCAACATCGGCGCCATGAAACGTCCCTCGTCCTTCGCAGCCGCGATCCCGGCGGCGCTGCCCTCGCCGGGCGCCGGACCCGTGAAAACTCTTGTTTGGCGTCAGTGCCCTGGGCGCCGCGCGCCGCCCCCGCGGACGGGGCTCCGCGCGACCCGGCCCGCCGCAATGCCGCCGGCTTCGCGCCGAGCCGTGTTGCGGATCGGCGACGGTCCGAAGGCCCGGA
Source organism: Methylobacterium sp. J-059 (assembly GCF_022829485.1). Classification (NCBI taxonomy): domain Bacteria; kingdom Pseudomonadati; phylum Pseudomonadota; class Alphaproteobacteria; order Hyphomicrobiales; family Methylobacteriaceae; genus Methylobacterium; species Methylobacterium sp. J-059. The sequence continues at coordinate 17,000 of NZ_JAKSYA010000013.1, read as the reverse complement.
TCGGGCTACCCGAAATCCGTCAAGAATTCGAGACCGGCGCGGCGGCGCGCCGGCTCGGGCGGCGCGATCGGGTCCGGGCACGGAAATGCGATCGGCGCCGGAAAGCCTTTGTTTACCCCGCCGTCGGATTTTGACCGTCGAATTCCCGCCCGCGACTTCAACCCGCACGCCAGACCCTGAACCGGGGCATCCCCTGAACAAGGACGTATCCATGCGACGCTCGGCTGCCGGATTCGGTGCACTCGCTGCCGCTGCCCTCCTCGTCACGATCGCCCACGGCGCGATGGCCGCCGGCGACGGCGAGACCCCGGCCGGCAAGGGCGCGCCCCATGTCGAGAAGACCTTCCTGATCCCGTCGAGCGACGGCTACGGCGTCGGCGAGTGCCTGACCAGCCCCGGCAGCGAGTGCGGCCAGGTCGTCGCCAACGCCTGGTGCGAGGCGCAGGGCTACGCCACCGCCAACGCCTACGGGATCGCGGCCGCCGAGGAATACACCGGCGCCGTCGACCTCCCCGTCACCAAGCCGGCCGACCGCCCGATCCGCATCACCTGCCAGGATTGAGGGGGTCCCCGCAGCGTGCCCCCTCCCCCGCAGAGGGGGGAGGGACGCGTCCGCGTCACCCCTTCAGGAACGCGCCGCATTTCGGCGGCGGCTCTGTGCCCCAGGGCATCAGCGGCACGCTCGAGGTCGAGTTCTTGGGCGACCCCTGAATCACCTTGTCGGAATAGACCATGTAGATCAGCGTGTTGCGCTTGGCGTCGCAGCCGCGCACGATCTGCATCGACTTGAAGATCAGCGAGCGGCGCTCGCTGAACACCACCTCGCCCTGGCCGAACTTGCCGGTGAACTGCACCGGCCCGACCTGGCGGCAGGCGAGCGAGATGTCGGAGACGTCCTCGGCCAGCCCGAGCGTGCCCTTGATGCCGCCCTTCTCCGGCTGGGTGTACCAGCACGCGACGCCGCTCACGAGCGGGTCGTCGACGCCGTAGACCACGAGCTTGTCGTTGGGCGTGAGCGGGCGCCAGACCGTCGACTTGTCGAAGATCCGGTCGGGTTCCTGCGCCGCGGCGGCGCCGGTGAGGCCCGCCAGCGCGGACAGGAACAGCACGGCCCGCGCGCCGCGTGTGAGACCCCGAAGCAACATCGTCCGCCATTCCCCCGCTTGTGTCACCGCGGGCATGTAGGAGGGGTGTCGCCGATGCGCGAGGGCGTTTAAAAAAGTTAAGCCCGCCGGTGCTTCGCTCGCCGGCGCCACTCTCCACGACGCGGCGGACCGCACAGCTCCCCTTCCGCCCTGCGCCGAGCCCCCGATCGTTCGCCATGCCGTCGATGCGCCACACCTTTCGCCCGCTCCGCCGCCCGCTCGCGATCCTCGCGCTGTGGCTCGGCGCGGTCGCGGCCGGGCAGGCCCAGGCGCCGTCCCCCGAGCCGAGCCAGTCCCCGCTTCCGACCCAGGCAAGCGTTCCGAGCCAGAGCCACCTGCCAAGCGCGGCCTGCCTGCGCTACCGGTCCGAGCTGGCAAGCCTGGGCAACGGCGCCAGCATGGTGCGCGCGCTTCAGAGCGAGATCGGCCGGCTCGAGGCCTATCACCGCTCCCTGAGCTGCGAGGGCGGCACCTTCCTGTTCTTCGACACGCGGCCCCCGCAATGCGGCGCGGTCGAGCAGCGCATCCGCGCGCTCAACGCCACCTACGGCGGCGCGGCGATCGACGACAGCGGCGCCCGCCGCCGCCAGCTGCAGGGCCTGATCGCCGCGTCCTGCGCCGATACGGCGCGCGTCGACCCCGCCACCGGCGAAGCCTATGCCCGCGGCGGCGCGCAGGTGATCTGCGTGCGCACCTGCGACGGCGCCTACTTCCCGATGCGCAACCTGCCCGAGGGCCGCAACGGCGCCGACGAGATGTGCCAGGCGCTCTGCCCCGGCACCGAGGCCGTGGCCTACTCGATGCCCTACGGCGACGAGGCGCTGAAGTCGGCCGCGACTGTGAAGGGCGGCAAGGCCTACGTCTCGCTCGCCAACGCGTTCAAGTTCCGCAAGACCTTCGTGCCGAACTGCTCGTGCAAGCCCGCCGACAGGACCTGGGCGCAGTCGCTGGTGAAGGCCGAGAGCATGCTGGTGCGGCACAAGGGCGACATCTTCGTCACGCCGATGCAGGCGGAGACGCTGTCGCGCCCGGCCCCGAAGGTCCGCCTCACCCTGGTCGGCCGCGCCGACAAGACCGCCGCGGTGCTGGCCGCCGACGCCGCCGAGCGCTCGGGCCTGCCCGTCGAGATGGCGCCGAAGCCCGTGCCGGACCTCTCGACCGAGCCGTCGACGACCGGCACCGCCGAGCGCACGGTGCGCATCATCGCCCTCGACCGGCTCGTGCCGACGAAGGCGCCCGCCCCCTGAGCGGCGGCGGTCGAAAGCGGGAAACCGGAACCGGAATTTCGGAACCATCCGGCGCCTGAGGGGTTCGGTTCGGCCTTTTACACGATCCTCGAGGCCGACCGAATGCGGACACTCCGCCTGCTCCTCCTGACCGGCACGATGCTGCCCGGGCTCGTCCTCGCCGCACCGGCCTTCGCCCGGCAGGACGGCGCCTCCGGCACGATCCTCCTGGCGCAGGGCGGCCCCGACGAGCGCGGGCCGCGCGGCGGCGAAGGCCCCGGCGGGCGGGGTGGCGAGGGACCCGGCGGGCGCGGCGGAGAAGGCCGCGGCGGCGGGCGCGAAGGCCCGGCCGGCGGTCCGCCCGGCGGACGCGAGCGTCCGGAGCCGCGCCCCGAGCGGGCGCCGCCGCAGGAGCGTCCGCAGCCGCGTCCCGAGCGCGCCCCGCCGGCCGAGCGTCCGGCCCCGCAGGAGCGCGCCGCCCCGCCGGCGGCCCGCGAGCGCCCGGAACCGCGCGAGGACCGTGCGCCGGCGCCCCGTCCCCAGGAACGGCCACAGCCGGCCGAGCGCCCGACGCCGCCCGCCGCCCGCGAGCGGCCCGAGCCGCGCGAGGATCGTGCGCCCGCCGCCCGTCCGCAGGAACGCCTGCAGCCGGCCGAGCGCCCTGCACCGCCCCCAGCTCCCCCAGCCGCCCGCGAGCGCGACCCCGAGCGCGCCGCCCCGCCCGCGCGCCGCGACGCGCCGGACGCGGTCACCCGGCCGCCGGCCGCCGAGGCCCCGCCTGCGCGGACGCCGCCGCAGGCCCCCCCGCCCGCGCGGCCCGGTGCCGAGCCGAACCGGCCCGCGACGCCGCCGCCCAGCGCGCCGACGCCGCCGAATGCCGGCGAGCGCCCCGCGCCGAACGCGGCGCCCGGCGTTCCCGGCCGGCCGGTGCAGCCGCCCGGCGCACGCCCGGGCGAAGGCGGCCCGCAGGATCGCGCCACCCCGCCCGGCACGCCGCTTGCGACGGTGCCGGGCGCGCCGCCGGCGCAGCCCGGGGCGGTGGCGCCGAACGCGCGCCCCGGCGTTCCGGGCCGTCCGGTCCAGCGTCCCGATGCCGTCGAGCCCCCCGGCGCCGCCGGTGGGCCGGGCCGCCCCGGCGGCCCGAATGGCAATCCCAATGCCACCCCACCCAATGCCGCCCCGCCCAATGCCGCCCCGAACGCCGGCCCCGGCGTGCCCGGACGGCCGGTCCCGCCGCAGGGCGCCGGTCCGTTCGGCCCGGGCCAGGGCAATCCCGGCCAGCCGGGGCGGCGCGGTTCCGACACGCAGCCGGGCGCCCAGCCCGGGCAGCCGGGCTACGATCCGCGCGGCGTGCCAACGGGCCGCGTCGGCGACCGCGACCGCGACGGCTTCAACCGTCCCGGCCGTCCCGGCTACATCCCCGGCGGCTTCAGCACCGACGACGAGGACGTGCGCGACTACGACCGCGTGCGTCGCGACCGCCGCGAGTTCAACGAGGACGGGCGGACCTACATCCGCGAGCCCGGCCGGATCATCGTGCGCGACCAGAACAACTACTTCATCCGCCACGACGAGAACGAACGCTTCCGCGACATCGGCGGCGGCGGCTACCGCAGCGAGCGGCGCGGGCCGGACACCTACACCTATCTCGACCGTCCCGGCGGCGAGCAGATCGTGACGGTGGTGGACGACGACGGCCGGATGCTGCGCCGCTACCGCCGCTTCCGCGACGGCCGCGAGGTCGTGCTGATCGACAACAGCTACGGCGGCGCCCCGCGCCCGATCTACGAGGACGTGGTCGACCTGCCGCCGCCCGACATCCGCATCCCGCGCGAGCGCTACGTGGTGGATTACGGCGCGGCCGACGAGCGCGCGGTCTACGAGGCCCTGTCGGCCCCGCCGGTGGTGGCGGTCGACCGGCGCTACACGCTGGACCAGGTCCGCTACAGCCCGCAGCTGCGTGCCCGGATGCGCAGCGTCGACATCGACACGATCACCTTCGACACCGCCTCGTTCACGGTCACGCCCGACCAGGCCGCCCGGCTCTCGACGATCGCGGCGGCGATCAACCAGGCGATCCGCGCCAACCCGCAGGAGGTGTTCCTGATCGAGGGCTACACCGACGCGGTCGGCGCCGACGTCGACAACCTGTCGCTGTCGGATCGGCGGGCGCAGTCGGTCGCGACGGTGCTGACCCAGAACTTCCAGGTGCCGCCCGAGAACCTGACCACGCAGGGCTACGGCGAGCAGTACCTGAAGGTGAACACGCAGAACGCCTCGCGCGAGAACCGCCGGGTCACGGTCCGCCGCATCACCCCGCTGCTGCAGCAGAGCGGGGCGCCCCCGGCGGCTCCCCCGCCGCGATAGGATGGGTGTGATGCCGGCCCGCCCCGGGCCGGCATCCGTCGGCAGGCCGGATCAGAACCGGCAGGTGAGGTTGCCCTTCACCGCGTGGTCCTGCGCCCGCGCGCCGGTCTGGCCGGTATAGGCCGCGCCGAAGGTCACGCCGGACGCCAGGCGGAGGTCGAGGCCGACCTCCGCCACCACCGCGTCCCGATCGATCGGGACGCCCGCCGCCAGGAAGCTCGGGTCCGCACCGAAGGACAGCAGCGCTTTCGGCACCACGTCGCCGTACGCCCGGCGGTAGCCGAGGAGCGCGTGCGCCGAGAGCGGCAGGCCGAGGCTGAGGTCGAACGCCGTCTGCCCGCGCAGGCCCGCCGTCAGGGCACCGAGGTCGTAGTCGCGGGCGGACCCGGTCAGGGCGGCGACGCCGCCGGTCTCCGCGAAGCGGTCGCGGTGGATGCCGACATAGGCGCCACCGACGAAGGGCTCGACGTAGGTCGGGGCCGGTCGCACCGGCACGCCCAGTTCCGCGTCCACCGGCACGGCCGGCGCGGGCGCTCCGACGAGGAACCGGTAACCGATCTCGCCGAAGCCCTGCACCGTGCTGCCGCCGTAGCGGCCGGACGGCGTGTCGGACACGCCCGGAACGACGACGGTGCGGCGGGTGCGCAGGGATTCGTCGGCGTAGACCGCGCCGAGCCGCACCGAGACCGGGCCGAGCTCGTAGCCGCCGTAGACGCCGCCGAACCCGCCGGTGACGCCGGCCGATTCGCGGCGGCCGGCGGTGTCGAGGGCGCTCTCGGCGTAGCCGCCGACGAGCCCGAGCCTGAACCCGCTCGGCAGGCGCAGGTCGAGGCCGGCGGCGAAGCCCGTCAGCGTCCGGTCGAGGCCGAAGGCGTTGCCGCCGCGGGCGCCGCCGAAGGCGCCGAAGCCCTGGCCCCAGACGCCGACCACGGTCGGGTCGAGGATCCGCATCGGCACGGAGTCGACCGGCGGCCGGCTTTCCGGCAGGTCGGCGGAATAGCGCGCCGGCAGGTCGCCGAAGCTCGGCCCGTCCGCCGAACCGGGGGTGACGCCCCAGCGCAGCCGGTCGAGGATCGCCTCGCGGACGAAGAACGCGGTTTGGTAGGACCCGGACACCGCCGAGGCGTGGACGTCGCCGGCAAGCGCCCGGAACGCCCCCTGCGCCTCCGGCGTCGTCAGCCCGACGGTCGCGGCGTAGGCGCCGGCGCCCGGCCCGCCCGCCTGGATCGCGTCGGCGACCGCCGCCGCGTTGCGGGTCGTGGCGATGGCGGAGAACGCCACGTCGTTGCGGGTCAGGTTCAGATCGACCGCGGTCGGCTCGTAGCGGAGCGTCGGCGTCAGGAAGGCGAAGTTCGACGTCGCGCCGGAAAACCGCCCCGACACGCCCCCGGCCGCATCGAGGATCGCGTAGCGGGTGCGCGGGCCGTAGCTGCCGGCTTGGGCCAGCACCTGCACCGTTCCGCCCGCGAGCGTGGCGGTGCTGGCCACCGCGAGGCGGTCGGACCGGCCGGCGGCGTCGGCCTCGACCTGATAGGCCGAGCCCGCCGCGAAGGCGGCGCTGCCCGCGACCGTCAGGGTGCCGATCGAATGGCCGGGCGCCACCGTGCCGCCCGGCAGGACGGCGAGCCCCCCCACCGTGCCCGAGCCGCCGAGCCGGCCGCCCGCGACGGTGACCGCCGAGACGAGCGAGCCGTCCACGGTCAGGGTTCCGCCGTTGACGAGGGTCGGGCCGGCATAGGTGTCGGTGCCGCCCAGCCGCAGGGCGCCGTTGCCGTTCTTGATCAGGCCGCCGGGGCCGGAGATGTCGTTGTTCCAGCTGTCGCTCGCGCCGTAGCCGCCCTGCGACGCGTCCATGGTCACGGAGACGGTGCTGGCGAAGGCGCCGTAGCCGTCGTTGGCGGCGTAGAGGTTGATCCGTCCCCAGCCGTCGTAGGTGTTCCCGTCGAGAAGCGGATACCCCGAGGGCAGGCCGGTGCTCGCCAGCACGTCCGTCCGCTGGGCGTCGGTCAGGTAGGGGAAGCGGGTGAGGAGCAGGACCTGCGCCTGGACCGGGACCTCCGCGGCGGTCATCGCGGCCTGCGGGCCCGTCGGCTGGAAGCCGTAGGTCATCCGCGCGCGGTAGTTCGCCCTGTTCTGCGCGGCGTCGCCGAAGGGGTCGGCGGCGCTCGACGCAGCCGCCACGCAGGCGCCGACGCTCGCGGCCCCGCAGGAGGCCGCGAGGTAGGACTGGGTCTGCCGGTAGGCTTGGTAGACCGCGTAGGCCGCGGCGTTGGCGGGGTTGGTCCAATCGAGCCGGTTGCCGCTCGCGTCGTAGAGCGCGGCGTAGATGTTCGTGGCGGCGATCGCGGTGGCCTCCATGCGGCCGCCCATCACGTCGAGGGGCGAGTGCATGCCGGCGAGGATGCGGTCGTTGCCGAGGTCGGCGGCGCGGGCGAGCAGTTCCTGGAACTGCTGCGGCACCAGGAAGCCGACGCCGAGCGCCTGGAGCGTGCCGGAATTGGTATGGCCGCTCGGAAAGGCGCCGTCCGCGTAGGGGTTGGTGCCGTTGATGACCGGCTGGAGCAGGGCGGGCACGCTGACGGAGGTCGAGACGCGGTAGGGCCGCGGCGCGGTGCCGACGCCCGGCACGTAGTCGCCGACGCCGAAGGTGGCCGGGGTGAAGGTGCCCGCCGCATCGAAGCTGCCGACGTTCGGCGCGGTGAGCGGCCTTCCGCCGTTGGCGTCGATCATCGCCCGGGTCACGGTGAAGCCGCGGACCCAGGCCACGGTGGTGCCGTAGACAACGGGGATGGGGAAGCTCGACAGGTAGGCCGGGACGACGAGGCTCGCGGTGTCGGACGCCCTCAGCGCGGTCCGGTTCGTGATCGCGTTGTAGTTGCCGTAGCGGGGGTCCAGCGGGTCGACGGCCGGCGTCGCGCCCTGGTAGCGCTCGAAGATCCGCTTGGCCGGCTCGGTCGAGCCGTTCGCCCGGACCACGTTGTTGATGAAGCTCACCGCCGCGGCGAGCGGCGTCGCCGTTCCGTTGCCGAAGGTGGTCGTCCCCGCGCTGGCACCGGTGCCCAGGCCGATGTCGGCCGCGTATTCGGACAGCGTCGGCGCGGCGTAGGTGGTGGGCGTCAGACGCGCGGGCGTCGTCCCGCCGAACGAGGCGCCGGCGCCCGTGAGATACAGGCCGGTCAGCGGCCCGAGGCCGTTGAGCACGCTGTAGGGCTGCGCGGTCCGGTCGTCGCGCACCGCCGCAAGCGTCTGGTCGGCGGTGCGCGCCTGCGTCATCGATACGACGGTCTGGTAGTTCTGCGTCAGCACCGCGGGGTCGCCCGTCAGGAGCCGCCCGTAGCTGTCGAACAGGCGGTCGAGGACGGTGCCCGGGCTCACGGACGTGCTGTTGGGAAAGCCCGGCGCCGGCCCTGCCGGAAGCGCCTGCGCGTCCGCACGGGCCGGCAGGAGGACGGTCGCGCCGAGGAGGGCGGCCTTGAGCGGAACGCGCATGGAGGGTCCATTCAAGCGGCGGGGGTCGAAACGGATGACCGGGCGATCGCGCGCCCTGGGCCGCCGGCCCAGTAGAACGCGCGCTCCAGTTGTATCGATGACGTATTCTGCACCCGAGCCGTGAGGTTTCGCCGGGTGATGCCGATGCGGGTGCCGGTGCGACGCCCGTTTCGTCGCTCTGTGCTTGCGGTCACGCTTATCCAGCGGCCGTGTACGTCTTGTGACGGCCCTTCCATCCGGACGCGAATACCCGGCCTCCGGGCTCGCCGCGGGCGATCGTCTTGGCCGATACGCTGGTCGCGCGGCCGGTGCCGGTGCCGCCGCGGCGGGCTCCGGGATCCGTGCGTCGGCCGGGCGGCCGTGGAAAGCGTCGGAATCGAACCGCCCTGCGCCTCCGGCTGTTGACGCCGGCCCGGGACGCGGCCCAACACCGACGCCGCCACCGGAGCCGGAACCAGGAACGCATGAGCGACGGCGTCGAGCTGATCCGATCGGGCACGCCGGTCTTCCGCCGCACGGCGCTGGCGCTGGCGGCGGCCGGGTTCTCCACCTTCGCGGTGCTCTACGGCGTGCAGCCGCTGCTGCCGGTCTATGCCGACGATTTCGGCGTGTCGCCGGCCGAGAGCAGCCTCGCCCTGTCGCTGCCCTGCGGGGTGCTGGCGGTGGCGCTGCTCTTCGTCAGCCCGATTTCCGAGGTGCTCGGCCGCAAGCCGGTGATGCTGGCCTCGCTCTTCGCCTCCGCCCTCCTCACGATCGTCGCCGCGCTGGTGCCGAGCTGGCACGGGTTCCTGGTGCTGCGCGCGCTGACCGGCCTCGCCGCGAGCGGGTTGCCGGCGGTGGCGATGGCCTATCTCGGCGAGGAGATGGACGGGCGCTCGATCGGCCTGTCGATGGGCCTGCTCGTCGGCGGCAACGCGGTCGGCGGGATGTGCGGGCGGCTGATCGCCGGCATCATCGCCGACCACGCCTCGTGGCGGCTCGGGATCGGCACCATCGGCGTTCTGGCGCTGGTCGCGGCCTTCGCGTTCTGGTGGGCGCTGCCGCCCTCGCGCAGCTTCGTCGCCCACCCGATGCGCTGGCGCGAGGTGCCCGGCACCTTCGGCCAGCACTTCCGCGATCCCGGCCTGCCGTGGCTGTTCGCGGAAGCCTTCCTGCTGATGGGCGGCTTCGTATGCGTCTACAACTACATCGGCTTCCGCCTGCTCGACCCGCCGTTCTCGCTGAGCCAGACCGCGATCGGCGCGATCTTCGTCGTCTACCTGTTCGGCACGATGAGCTCGACGCTCACCGGCGAGGTCGCGAGCCGGCTCGGGCGGCGCAAGGTGCTGTGGCTGGCGATCACCGTGGCGATCGCCGGCATCCTGATGACCCTGTCGCAGAGCCTATGGCTCGTCGTGCTCGGCATCGTCGTCGTCACCATCGGCTTCTTCGGCGCCCATTCGGTGGCGAGCAGCTGGATCGGCCGCCGCGCCCTGCGCGATCGCGCCCAGGCCTCGGCGGTGTACCTGTCGCTGTACTATCTCGGCTCGTCGGTGCTCGGCACGATGGGCGGCTGGTTCTTCGCCCATTCCGGCTGGACCGGCGTGGTGGCGTTCGTCGGCCTGCTCTACGGGCTGGCGCTCGCCGTCGCGCTCCGGCTCTCGCGCCTCGCGCCGCTGGCGCCGGCGCCCTGAGGGAGGATCCCATGAGCGCCCCCACGCGCCGCCACGAGACCCACGTCGCCGACCGGTTCGGCGCGCAGGCCGCGTCCTACGTCGCGAGCGCGGTCCACGCCGCCGGCGCCGACCTCGACCGCATCGCCGAGCGCATGCGAACGGTGCGCCCGGCCCGCGCCCTCGATCTCGGCTGCGGCGGCGGCCACGTCGCCTTCGCGATGGCGCCGCATGCCGGCACGGTCACCGCGCTCGACCTCTCGCCCGACATGCTCGCCGCGGTGGCGGCGGAAGCGGGCCGGCGCGGCTTGCCCAACATCACGACCGAGGCCGGCTCGGCCGCGGCGCTGCCGTTTCCCGACGCGGCCTTCGACGCGGTCGCGACCCGCTTCAGCGCGCATCACTGGCGCGACGTGCGGGCCGGCCTCGCCGAAGCGCGGCGCGTGGCCAAGCCCGGCGCGCCGGCGCTCGTCGCCGACATCGTCGCCCCGGACGACGCCCTCCTCGACACCCATCTCCAGGCGGTCGAGCTGCTGCGCGATCCCTCGCACGTGCGCGACTATTCGGTGCCCGAGTGGCTGGCGATGCTCGCCGAGGCGGGATTCACCGTCGACAGGATCACCCACGGCCGCCTGCGCATGGACTTCGCCACCTGGATCGCCCGGATGCGCACGCCCGAGCCGCTGGTCACCGCGATCCGCGCCCTCCAGGCCACCGCCCCCGACGAGGTCGCCCACCATTTCGGCCTCGCGCCGGACGGAAGCTTCTGGCTCGACACGGTGCTGATCGAGGCGGTGGCGGCTTAGGGGCGTCGCAGGCGCCGGGATGGGCCAACCCGTCATTCCGGGGCGCCGCGGGCGAGCCCGGAATCCAGAACTGACGCGCGCGCGAACCGAGGCACCACTTGCGGCTCTGGTTTCCGGGCTCCGCTTCGCAGCCCCGGAATGAGCGCGCCCGATGTCATGACCATCGCGGTGCCCGACCAGCGCGCGCCTCCCTCCCCTCTCTTGCGGGGAAGAGAGAAGCGGCCGCCCCTCACCCCCAAAGGTCCCGCTCCGGCGGATGGATCGTGCTGCCCTCGAACAGCAGGCCCGGCGTGCGGTCGCGGGCGAGGAGCAGCGGGCCGTCGAGGTCGATCGTGTCGGCGTGGTGGGCGAGCAGCATCGCCGGGGCCATGGCGAGCGAGGTGCCGACCATGCAGCCGATCATCAGCGAGAGGCCGCGGGCGCGGGCCTCGTGGGCGAGCATGATCGCCTCGGTGAGGCCGCCGGTCTTGTCGAGCTTGATGTTGATCGCGTCGTAGCGGCCGGCCAGATGATCGAGCCCGGCGCGGTCGTGCAGGCTCTCGTCGGCGCAGATCGGGATCGGGCGCTCGATCCGGCTCAGAAGCCCGTCGTCGTCGGCCGGCAGCGGCTGCTCGATCAGCGTCACGCCGGCGGCGAGGCAGGCCGCGAGGTTGGCCTCGAGCGTCTCCGGCCCCCACGCCTCGTTGGCGTCGACGATGAGCCGGCTGTCGGGCGCGCCGCGGCGCACCGCGGCGATGCGCGCGGGGTCGCCCGCGCCGCCGAGCTTCACCTTGAGCAGCGGGCGGGCCGACGCGTCGCGCGCGGCCGCCTCCATGCTCTCGGGTGTGCCGAGGCTCAGGGTGTAGGCGGTGGTGGCCGGCGACGGCGCCGCGAGCCCGGCGATCTCCCAGGCCGGGCGGCCGGACGCCTTGGCCTCGAAATCGAACAGCGCGCAGTCGAGCGCGTTGCGCGCCGCACCGGGCTTCATCCGCTCCAGCAGCTCGGCGCGGCCGAGGCCGGCGGCGATCGCGTCGCCTTGCGCCTCGATCGCCGCGGCCACGCTCTCGACGCTCTCGCCGTAGCGCGGATAGGGCACGCACTCGCCCCAGCCGGCGACCGCCCGCTCGGCGTCGGCGATCCGCGCGGTGACGACCACGGCTTCCGTGCGGCTGCCGCGGCTGATCGTGAAGGCGCCGGCGATCGGGAAGCGCTCGACGGCGACCGCGAGCCGCCTCACGGCGCGGTCTCCGGGAACTCGGCGATCAGCCGGTCGACGAGGCCCTCGACGCCGAAGCGCACCGGGTCGGTGGCGGGCAGGCCGTACTCGGCGCCGAGCTTCTCGAGCAGCGAGCGGGCGGGATCCTCCTCGAGGGCCTGGGTGTTCACGGCGATGCCGGTGGGCCTGATGCCAGGGTTGGTCAGGCTGCCGAGCTGGATCGTCAGGTCGATCACCTGGCGGATCGAGGGCAGCGGGTGCTGGACGCCGCGCATCGTCGTGCGGCTCGGCTCGTGGCAGACCACGAAGGCGTCCGCCTGCGCCCCGTGCAGCAGCCCGAGGCTGACGCCGGCAAACGACGGGTGGTAGAGCGAGCCCTGGCCCTCGATCAGGTCCCAGTGCTTCGGGTCGGCCGCGGGCGCGATCCACTCCACCGCGCCGGAGATGAAGTCGGCCACCACCGCGTCGATCGCGACGCCGCGGCCGGAGATGAACACCCCGGTCTGGCCGGTGGCGCGGAAATCCGCGTCCATGCCGCGCGCGCGCATCCCCTTCTCCAGCGCCAGCACCGTGTACTTCTTGCCGACCGAGCAATCGGTCCCGACCGCGAGCAGGCGGCGGCCCGGGCGCTTGGTGCCCTTGCCGGTGGCGAAGGTCTCGTCGGTGTGGCGCACGTCGTGCAGCGCCCGGCCGCGGCGCGCGGCCGCCTCGGCGATGGCCGGCACCGCGCCGAGGCGCGCGTGCAGGCCGCTCGCGATGTCGAACCCGGCCTCCAGCGCGGCGACGATCTCGGCGACCCAGTGCTCCGGCAGCACGCCGCCGGCATTGGCGACGCCGATCACCATCGTGCGGCAGCCCTTGGCCAGCGCCTCGTCGAGGGTCAGGTCGGGGATGCCGAGGTCGGCCGCGCAGCCCGGCAGGCGGATCTGGCCGATGCACCAGTCCGGGCGCCAGTCGACGATGCCGTAGGCGGTCTTGGCGGCGAGCCGGTCCGGCACGTCGCCGAGGAACATCAGATAGGGCGTCTCGATCTGCATCGGCCGTCATCCCTTGTCGCGCGCCGTGTCGCGCGCGTCGTCGCGGTCTCGTCCCTATCGCGGGATCGCGTCCGCGGGGCAATGCACGATCACGGCCAGACCGCGCTTCGCCGACGCTTCGCCCTTGCGGCCCGCCCGGTTGTGCGGTGTGGTCCCCGCCGAAACCGATGAAGGGCCATGTGGCATGATCAGGATGTACGGCAACTGGCGCTCGGCCGCCGCCTTCCGGGTGCGGATCGCGCTGAAGCTGAAGGGGATCGCCTACGAGGAGACCTTCATCGACCTCGATGCCGGCGACCAGCACGCGCCGGAATTCCGCGCGATCAACCCGCAGGGCGCGGTGCCCGCCCTGTTCGACGGCGACGGTCCGCCGCTGACCCAGTCGCTCGCGATCCTCGACTACCTGGAGGAGACCAAGGGCGGCGTGAAGCTGCTGCCGGCCGATCCGCGGGAGCGGGCGCGCGCCCGCTCGCTGGCGCAGCTCGTGGCCTGCGACACCCACCCGCTCTACGTGCCGCGGGTGCGCACCTACCTGATGGAGGCCTACGATCTCCCCAGGGAGCGCATGATGGGCTTCGTCCGCCACGCCTTCGAGAGCGGCCTGAAGACGCTGGAGACCCGGCTCTCCACGGAGCCCGGCGCCGGCCGGTTCAGCCAGGGCGACGCGGTGAGCCACGCCGACCTCTGCCTCGTCAGCCTGTGGGTCGGCACGGGCATCTTCGGGGTGGAGACCGCGCCCTACCCCACCGTGGCGCGCATCGCCGAGGCGTGCCTGGCGCTGCCGGCCTTCGCCGAGGCCCATCCCAAGCGCCAGCCCGGCGCGCCGGCCGCGTGAGGCCGCCGCTCGCGGCCGATGCTTGAGCGATAGGCTTGAGGCATGGCCAAAAAATTTTGACGGCGCCCGCCGGATTACGGCCATCCCGGTATGGTCTAGAACCGTTCCGAGATGGCCCCGCCCGGAACGGCGGCACGGGTGGTGCCTGTGCACGGGGGCACCACCGGCGATGAGGCGGCGACGGCCGCACCGAGGAGCAACGAGACAGGCATGGTACCGGGCGAGAACGAACAGGGCCTGCACCGCATCGTCGTGGTCGGCGGCGGCGCGGCGGGCCTTCAGCTGGCGACCAAGCTCGGGGACAAGCTCGGGCGCGGCAAGGACGTCCACGTCACCCTGGTCGACCGGGCGCGCACCCACATCTGGAAGCCGCTGCTGCACGAGGTCGCCGCCGGCAGCCTCGACGTCGGCCACCACGCGGTCGACTACCTACACCACGCCCACCAGCACCATTTCCGCTACCGCATCGGCGAGATGACCGGGCTCGACCGGACGGCGCGCACGATCCAGCTCGCCGCCAGCCACGATGCGGAAGGCCGCGAGATCACGCCGGTGCGCTCGGTCGGTTACGACACCCTGGTGATGGCGGTGGGCTCCACCACCAACGATTTCGGCACGCCCGGGGTGAAGGAGCACGCCATCGCGCTCGACACCCAGGACCAGGCGGTGCGCTTCCACCAGCGGCTGGTGAACGCGATGCTGCGCGCCCACACCCAGGTCGGCCCGGTGCGGCCGGGGCAGCTCCACGTCACGGTGATCGGCGCCGGCGCGACCGGCACCGAGCTTGCGGCCGAGCTGCACCGGACCGTCCGCGACGTGGTCTCCACCGGCATGGACCGGATCGATCCGGCCAAGGACCTCAAGATCACCCTGGTCGAGGCGGCCGACCGCATCCTGCCGGCGGTGCCGCCGCGGCTCTCGTCCGAGGTGATGGCGCTGCTCGCCAAGATCGGCGTCGAGGTCCGCGTCCAGGCGCGGGTCACGGAGGTGCGCGCCGACGGCGTGGCGCTGGCCGACGGCGCGTTCATCCCGTCCGAGCTCGTGGTCTGGGCGGCCGGCGTGAAGGCGCCGCCGTTCCTGCAGGGCCTCGGCGGCCTGGAGACCACCCGCACCAACCAGCTCGTGGTGACGCCGACGCTGCAGACCACCCACGATCCCGACATCTTCGCGGTGGGCGACTGCGCCTACCTCGTCGAGGCCGGCTCCGACCGGCCGGTGCCGCCCCGCGCCCAGGCGGCGCACCAGCAGGCGACCTACCTGATCAAGCAGATCCCCGCCCGCATCGCCGGGCGGCCGCTGAAGCCGTTCAAGTACCGCGACTTCGGCTCGCTCGTCTCGCTCGGCGAATACTCGACGGTCGGCAGCCTGATGGGGTTCATCCGCGGCAAGAACATGTTCATCGCCGGGCTGTTCGCGCGGATGATGTACCGCTCGCTGTACAAGATGCACGAGCAGGCCCTGCACGGCACGGTGAAGACCGCCCTCGACGCTGCCGCCCGCGCGCTCACCCGCCGCACCGAGGCGCGGGTGAAGCTGCACTGAAGCGGTTCGGGGCGTGACGCGTCGTCGCTTCCGAGCGAGTCGGCCGCGTCTCGCCCTGCACCTCGGATGGAAGGCGACGATCGACGGACCCGAGGCGGTGATGCGGAGAACGCCTTGGCCAAGCCGGATCAAGCCATGAGGACGACCAGGCCGGATGCATGGTCGCCGACCTCCATCGCCGTCTTGGCAATGGGCGGGGTCCTCTTCGTGCTTGCCATCCATGCAGGCGGCCCGTTCTTGCTGTTCCTGCCGGCATTCGTGATCTCGGTCATGGCGATCGCGGTCACATGGGTCGCCTGCGATTTCCGGCGACGGCGCATACGCCGTGCGTTTTCGATCGCCGCCGGCATCGGCGTGGCGGTCGGCATCACGTATCACGCGCCTCTCTTCGTGCAGTGGAAGGATAGGAACGCGTTCCAAGCGCGCCAAGCAGAGTTCGTGCGGCAGGTCGAGGATGTACGGGCAAAGCAGACGGCGACGGACCCATTGCAGATCGTCGTGGATTACGACGACGAGTCAGAGTTCGCGACAACGAACGCGTTTCACTACATCATCTATGACGAAACGGACGGAGCAGGACCGTATCGGCGGCTTTACTGGCCGTACGCGAAATCGTCCACTGGCGTCATATCGGTCAATATACCGAGCACCATGCAACATATGACCGGCCATTTCTACAGTTTCCGCGCATCGAACTGACCGGGGCGATCGAAGGCTCGCGAGTCGAAGCACGGCAGTCGTCGGCGGACGGACGCCGTTGCGTCGGGCATCATTCGGTGGTTCCGTGCCGGCGGCGCGCGGCAGACGCGCCGCTAGGGAGTGTTCGATAGCCATGATCCTCGTCAGCGTGATGTATCCGGCCGGTCCCCGGTTCGACATGGACTACTATCTCGGCCACCACATGCCGCTGGTGCGCGAGCGCTGGTCGCCCCTGGGCCTGCACGAGGCCAAGATCGTGCGCGGCGTCGGCACGCCGGACGGCAAGCCGGCCCCGTTCCAGGTGATGGCGCTGCTGACCTTCGAATCGGCCGACGCCTTCACGAAGGCCGCGGCCGAGCACGGCCCCGAGATCTTCGGCGACATCCCCAAGTTCACCGACGCCCAGGCCGCGGTGCAGATCAACGAATTGCCCGAGGCGACCGCGTGATCGACATCGTCCAGGCGGTCCAGGCCGCCGACCCCGGCCTCGGCACCCGCGTGATCGTGCTGCGCCCGGATTCGCGGGCGCTCGCCACCGCCGAGGCGCTGGTGCCCGAGGCCGAGGCCTGGATCGCCGAGAACGCGCCCGGCGCCCGCCTCGTGCGCAAGACCATCCTGCTCGCCCCCTATCCCGGCGCCATGCCGGCCGAGCGCGAGGTCACCGTGATGGCGTTCGCGGAGGCGCAGCACCTTGCCGCCTTCGCCACCGCCTGGACGGCCGACCCGGAGCCCGAGGACGACGCGACCGCGCCGGAGGCGTAGGGGCCCGTCGCCGGTCCCTCCCCCACCTGTGAGGGGGAGGGAAACGGGCGTCAGGCCGCCTTGAGCTTGTGGATCGTGCCCAGCACCTCGGCCCGCTGGATCTCGAGCCGGTGGATGAGCGGGCGCAGGTCGCCGTCGCCGTGGGCGGCGGCCTCGATCTCGCGGCACAGGCGCGACAGCCGGGTGAAGCCCAGCATGCCGGCGGCCGAGACCAGCGCGTGCGCGTCGTGAGCGACCTGGACCCG
>NZ_JAKSYA010000177.1:0-5911 GCF_022829485.1 Methylobacterium sp. J-059 | reverse complement strand
GCGAGATTACATTCCGGGGACGCGGTCAGGGGGTCCTGACCGGCTTCAAACTGCTACTCAGGGTGTGCCCGCACTGCTCACAGCGGAATGACAGGCGGGCGGCAGATATGGGCATCTGCCAGTGGTGCGCCTACGTGCCGTGGTTGCACGATGCGGAGCCCGCCGAGGCGGCCTGAAAACCAAAAAAGTAACACGCCAAAGCACGCAACGATTTTGCAGTGCAGCACGTTCGGCTGGTATGCCAAGCGTGACGCCCTACGAAATCACCATCCTCGCCGCTGGCATTCAGCGGACCTTGTTCGCACAAACCGAGAGGGAGGCGGCATTGATGGGCGAGTCGGTCCTTCGTCGTTTTGAGGGCAAGCTGGGTCTGATCGGCTTCTGGATTGATGCTCCCGATAAGGGTGCCCTCAAGCGCCTGGGCGCCTACCTGAGCAGCGTACTCACCGAAATGATGGGGACGGGCGAAGTCGTGGCGTAGGCGACCTACACAGCAGAGGGCGTGCTGGCCAAGCCCGCTGGGGCCGTCAGTTTCGGCTTATCGAGAGCTTCTCTCGATTGATCTGCCACGCCTACGGGATCGAGCGCCACCAAGGCCTCAAGCGCAAGCTTTATTCGCGCTGGCATCGCGTCATTCATGACAGGCGGAAACGCTTCTACCAGCGCACGACGAACACCCACATTGAACGGTGTTTCACGACTTGATCTAGAAAAATTAGTCCAAAGGGGCCCAATCACAGTCATAGCTCCTCGAGCCAGCTGTATACCAAGCATCGCGCATTTTAAACAAATTTAATAACCTCTCTCAACCACACTATGGCGTGTAGATCTCATACTTCATCTACGATTTCAAATCGTTGGCCATCTATCACTTTGCCTTCACGAAGTCTTTCTGCGAGTAGATATCGCGCTGATGCGCGAGCTTCTTCTTTTGCCTCCTCAACATTGGGAAGGTCTGACCCGTCTGGATCTTCGACGAGATCGTCGCCATCACGCAGGTGAAGGTAGAAACGGGGCATTGAAGATCTCGATCTTTATTCGTCTGCTTTCAAGGGTCATCAGCGAGCAGGTCTGCCTCATCGATCTGCTCACCCTGGTCATCACGAACTGGCGTCAGCTCGACGGGTGGGAACAGCTCAGCCAATCCCTGAGCTACGCCGTAGAGAACAGGATCGGAGTCTGGGCCAGACAGGGGTACGCAGTGATCCCGATGTCTCATTTTGCGCTCTGCTACTGGTCTGGAACGAGGCCGGCGCAGGCTCCGTCAATTTGAAGTTGAAACGGCTAATTATATCAAAAGATGATTTTTACGCGATTGGTTCCACATCGGCCGCATTGAAAAATCAGCGTAAAACAGCCCCTGAGAATTGCTGCGGCGCACACCTGCAAGCGCGGCATTGGCCCGGCTGTCATTGACTCACCAGACCTTTCACTATCTGGGCACTCTGGTGTCGCCGGTGCCGACCTCGCCCGGATCATGGATCAGTCAGGGCACCGCGACCCGCGGACCGTCGTTGGCTACATCCGGCGGGCGAACGCGTTCAAGGAGCACTCGGGGCGCGGATTTTTTGTGAGCATGATCGGCAGCACGATCTGTCAGATTGTCGAGCGCGACGCTTAAGACCAATCGTTCCGCTGACGATCAATAACGGCCATGATCGCGTTTAATGTAGTGCCTAGGCGTATAGATGTTGCACTTGGGTAAGATGTACTGCTTAGTGATACAGCCTCAAAAACTAGCTCCTCTTTGAAAACGTTATCAATGAGGATAGTTTCTATTTCCTGATATACAGGGTCAATGAATACAACACCAAAGCCTTTCTCGTTCCGATGCGCTAAGCGGCATGTTCTAGGTACACGGCTAGTACCTATGGCCAAATCGAACTGATCCGGAACAATAGTATGCCGACTTGCGCTCACAAAGGCTCCAAAGGAGGAGATATCTGTGATATTGCAACGGATCGGGTTGCTGTCTAAAGGAATGAAAATTCGTGCAGATAGGTTGCATGATTGTCTTTCCACACGTCGGCGGCCAGGCATTTTATGCTTCCTTTGAGATATTTATTCTTTCTCTATTTCACGGTACTATATGTGGGTTAAATTCTCCTAAATAAAGAATATGCTCGATGAATTGCGAAGGTAATATATGTTATAAACATATGGTGTATTTATATAGCTTAAAAATCCGTTTTTTACAATAATACACTCAATGTATACCTCTACTGTTTCAGCAAGCACAGGACGTTCGATGCTTACATTCACTTCGATCATGATCCGCAGCGTCTTCGCTGCAGCGATCGTGGACTGTCGTGCTGTCTGGCGGATGGGACGGTGCGATCTCATCTCGAACGGTCTGTACGGGGCGATCTGAGGTTCCTAGGACGTACCGCAGCGCCGGTGCAGGTCGCGTGAGCGGATGAGCGCTACGTCGCGAAGGGGGGACCGGAGCCGCATTGGCGCAACCGGGCAGATGGTCGGCGCAGACGATGCGCACTTGGCGCGTCTCCGCGTTTCAGGCTGGCACAACGTTACTGCGGTAAAGCGGGCCTAGTCAGTGACCGCTATGAGGTACCTTATTCGGTGCCAGTGAGGCGTGCCTCGATCCAGGCCTGCGCCTCTTCGAGATCGGCAAAGATCGGCGGTCGATGATCATCGACGCGGCCAAAGCCTGCTTCTAGGAACCACTTGCCCCAGTTCTCGCCGTGCTGCTCGGACAACTGTACGAGCACCGCAGCCAGGAACCCATCGGCGAAGACGAGCTGGCCCTCTTGGTCGTCGCTTCTCGCGGCGACCTGCACCGGTTGGAGGCGGAAATTCATGCCGCAGCACGCTCCCCCAGATGCAGGTAGTTCGGCTTGAACTCGGCCAACGCCCTGAGGCGTGGAAGGTCGAGGATCGTCATTCGACGCTGCTGAAGTTCAATCAGTCCCTCACGGCGAAGTTCTTGCAGCGTGCGGTTGAGGTGCACGACCGACATGCCGGTGGTGTCGGCAAGGGCCGCCTGTGTAACCGGCATGTCGTAGCTGTCCCCGTCGGCGAGGCTCACTGCCCGCATCCGGACCTGAAGCTCGCAGAACAGGTGTGCGACCCGTTCCCGGGCCGAGCGGCAGCCGACGTTCACTAGCCACTCGCGCAGCGTCGCCTCGTCCACGAGCGTGCTCATCCGAAGCGCACGGGCGAGCTGGGGATGGTTCTCCATCACCTTGGCGATCACCTTCGGCGGGATGCAGACCACCTTGCTGGTCGACAGCGCGGTGATCGAGTGGTCCATCGTGTCCAGCAACGCCACATCGAGGTCGCAGAGGTCGCCCGGGACCAGGTAGGCCATGATCTGGCGGGTCCCGTTCGCTCGCACCTTGTGACGGCAGGCCATGCCTTCCAGGATCAGGAATACGCCCTTGGGCGCCTCACCCTCGCGAACGAGATTGGTCTGCGATGGGACGACCCGCGATGAGGCGCTGATCCGCTCCAATAGCGCCTTGTCGGCCTCCGACAGGGACACGAAGCCCTCCAGCTTGCGCACCAGCGGGTTGCCCCGGCTTTCCGCAGCCTGGGCTGACTGTAACGATGGGAGTGCTTCGATGCTAACGGGGGCAGTACGGGAGAGGGACAGCTCATCCAGCAGCGCCACCACATCCTCCGGCAACGCCGGCTTGGTGAGCCAAGGCGAACCGTGGAAGCCCACCGCGCGGGGCTCACCGGACTGGAAGCCGGAGTGGACCACGACCGGAACGCCCCGTTGGCGCAGTGCGTCACCCAGGGCGGTGCAGAAGCCGTCCCTGAGTTTGACGTCCACAACCGCGAGCGTGGGGCGCTCCCGTTCCAGGCCAGCGAGAGCCTCGGGGGTTGTCCCGAACGGCCCCAGGACGCGGTAGCCTGCCTGCTCCAGGGCATCGCTCATGTCCGCGCCGATCATGGCATCGGCCTCGGCAAGAAGCACGAGGGGCTGTTGATCTGTGAGGTCCACGTCTGCTCCAAGAGGGAAAAACCACCTATCGCCCGAGGGGCGCAAGCTTGACGCCTAAGTTAGAAACATAAAGCGGGTTGCAGGTAAACGATCAAAACCGCTCGGTACGCTAGCGTTCATTGCGAATGTACGGTACCGCGCATAACTTCAAATGATAAATATTAGCTGGCATTATTGTAAATACCAAGTTCCTACACCATGCTCTGACCATCGCCTGCACGAGGTTCCGAGCGCAGGCGGCTGAGAGACGATGCGCTCTTGCTCCGAGACGGAGACAAGACCCCATGGCTCAGGTCCAACAATCTGCCGTGCACAATCGCCTGCTGAAGGCCATGACCGTCGAGGACTTCACCCGGCTCCAGCCGCACCTGGAGCCTGTCGATTTGCAGGCCGGGCAAACCCTGACCAAGCCCAACGCCCGAACCGAGCATTTCCACTTCATGGAGACGGGCGTCGCCTCGATCACAGCTGAGGGCGCAAATGGCCGGGTGGAGGTCGGGATCATCGGCCGGGAGGGCTTAGTGGGCGCGACCCCCGTGCTCCTTGGCTCGGACCGGGCCCCATATGACCACTTCATTCAGGTACCGGGTGCCGGCCTGCGCATCGACGCCGCGGTCGTGAGCACGGCGGTGGATGAGAGCCCCGCCCTGCGCAAACTGATGCTACGCTACATCCTGACGGAGATGATCCAGACGCGGCAGACAGCCTTCGTCAACGGGAGCCAGGAGATCGAGGCACGCCTCGCTCGTTGGCTGCTGATGTGCCACGACCGCGTGGAGGGCGACGAGCTTCTGCTCAAGCATGAGTTCCTGTCGATGATGCTGGGTGTCCGGCGGGCCGGTGTGAGCCTGGCCATGCAGCAGCTCGAAGGCACCGGCTGCATCCGGGCCAGGCGCGGTCGCATCACCGTGTTGAACCGCAAGCTCCTAGAGGACATGGCGGATGGCGGTTACGGCACACCGGAGGCCGAGTATGCCCGTCTGATCGAAGGGGCGTGAGATGCCCCGTTACTACCTCAACCTTCGCTACGGTCAGA
This sequence comes from Methylobacterium sp. J-059, assembly GCF_022829485.1. Classification (NCBI taxonomy): domain Bacteria; kingdom Pseudomonadati; phylum Pseudomonadota; class Alphaproteobacteria; order Hyphomicrobiales; family Methylobacteriaceae; genus Methylobacterium; species Methylobacterium sp. J-059. The sequence goes on along the minus strand of NZ_JAKSYA010000177.1, from coordinate 908 downwards.
GGCTCGACAAGCTTGCGGTGGACCCGGAAGGGGACGAACTCGCCGATGACGAAGCGGCACGCCAGCTCGCGTTGCAGGCCGCGCGCGACCTGGTTGCTGGTTCACGCTCGTTTGCCGTACGCGATTGGTTCGTCTGCTCGTTCGAGATTGAGGACGAGAAGGCCCGGCACGTCATGACGGTGCCGTTCAGTGACCTCGTTCCTGAGGAAGACGACGAGGACTAGTCCGGCTGTTCGCTCCCACAATCGGCGAGTTCACCGCCTACGATCGCACGAGGTACCAACCTTTGATGGGGATCTCGCTGCGAGGTCGTTCTACAGCATGTCATGAGCGATGACCGACCCCTCAAAGGCGATACCGATCTGATCGAGCGATCGAAGAGGCTCATCGCCGAGTCCGTAGCGATGCGCCGACAGATGCGAGAGATGCAGGATGCCGCCGACAAGGCGATGGCAACGAGACAGGCATCTCTCGCCAGATCTGCATGTGAGCACCAGACCCACCCGTTTTTTCGAACTAGCTGAGCGCTGCCTCAGCCGCACCTCAGCCAGCGAGGCGATCGTTTCCACCTTTCGTTCGAGAGGCCCGAAAAGCCCGCGCGGAGGTGCCGGCGGACTCTATCTGGAAGGAACCAAGAGCGCAGAAGGTCCTCAGGCTGTCTCGGCAGCCTTCTTCCGCCCGCGGGTCTTGAAGGCCGCCTCAGACGCTTCTTGGACCTCGGGAGCCGCCTTGCGCCGCAACTGACCGAGGCCGAGTGAACGCGCCAGCTCGGACCGCTTGGCGGAGTAAGCAGCCGATACGATGGGGTAGTCAGACGGTAGGCCGTACTTCGCACGGTAGCTCTCCGGTGTGAGCCCGCGAAGCGTGAGGTGGCGCTTCATCGTCTTGTAGGTCTTGCCATCCTCGAA
>NZ_JAKSYA010000176.1:0-1110 GCF_022829485.1 Methylobacterium sp. J-059 | reverse complement strand
CCGGCTTCGGGTCCGACGGCGCGTGCCGTGGAGGCGGGGGCGGAGCTGTCGACGCCGGAGGGGCTGCTGGCGCGCTACGAGCTGGTGGACGTGACCCCGGCGGTGATCGAGGCCCTGCGCGGGCGCCCGCTCGACAGCCTGCTGGCCTCCTTCGGCGACAAGCGCCCCTCGATCGAGCCGGTGATCGGCGTGGGCGACTACGTCTCGGTCTCGGTCTGGGAGGCCGGGTCGGGCGGCCTGTTCTCCGGCCCGCTCGTCGCCGACCGCTTCTCCGCCGGCTCGAAGTCGGCGCTGATCCCCGAGCAGGCCGTCGGCCGCGACGGCGCGATCTCGGTGCCGTATGCCGGGCGCATCCACGTCGCCGGACGCCGCACCCAGGACGTCCAGACGCTGATCGAGAACGAGCTCGCCGGCAAGGCGATCCAGCCGCAGGTGCTGGTCTCGGTCACCAAGCCGATCTCCCAGGCCGTCACCGTCACCGGCGAGGCGGTGGCCGGCGCCCGCCTGCCGCTGTCGACCGGCGGCGACCGCCTCCTCGACGTCGTGGCCTCCGCCGGCGGCGTGCGCTCGCCCGTCTCCGAGACCTTCGTGCGCCTCTCGCGCGGGGACCGCACCACCACCGTGCCGATGACGACCCTGGTGGCCAACCCGCGCGAGAACATCTACCTGCGCCCCAACGACGTGCTCACCCTGGTGCGCGACCCCCAGACCTTCCTGGCGGTCGGCGCGCTCGGCAACGCCACCGAGCTGCCGTTCTCGGCCGAGGGCATCACGCTCGCCCAGGCCCTAGCCAAGGCCCGCGGCCTGTCCGACTTCCAGGCCGACCCGGCCGGCACCTTCGTGTTCCGCTTCGAGCCGGCCGCCGTCGTCCGCCGCCTCAACCCGGCCTCGCCGCTCCTGACCACACCCGTGGTCCCGGTGGTCTACCGCATCGACATGCGCGACCCCAACAGCCTGTTCACCTCCCAGGCCTTCCGCATGCGAAACCGCGACCTCGTCTACGTCTCCAACGCCCCCTTCACCGAAGTCTCCAAGGTCGTCAGCGTCTTCTCCACCGTCGCAGGCCCCGTCGCATCCGCAGCCTCCGTCTACGCCTACTCACGGTAGGCG
>NZ_JAKSYA010000174.1:0-13761 GCF_022829485.1 Methylobacterium sp. J-059 | reverse complement strand
GAACCCAGCGGTTCAGGGTGCTATCGTCCACCTCCAGAGTGCGTTCCGGGAATAGCTGCCCCATGTCGCGGTGTCGCGGTAGCTCAGCGAGTAGCGCAGGTACCAGGCGACAGCCTGCACGATCAGGTTGGCCTCGTAGTGCCGGCCTTTAAAGTCAGCTTTGGCGCGCTGCTTGAGCTTGGCAGCGATGGCGGACAGGATAATGGGCAGCCTCCGAAACCGGAGGCGCCTTGCGGGTCATAAGGTCAACGCTGGGTAAACGCAGACACAATCATGTTTGCGACACGCCCCAGCCCATCCAATCGACAGCCGAGCTGCCGGGCCCGGTCATCGCGACCGGGGCCGGTGCGGCATGGCTCGGCGGCAAGGCGGCAACGATCGGCGGCACGGCAGCGCTCACCGGTACCGCCCTCGGCATGAGCAACGGCATCATCACGGGTGCCTTCACAGCCGGAGCCGCGGCGCTCACGACGGCGGTCCTCGCCCTGCCGGCTGCCCTCACGGCAGCGGCAGCGCTGACGATGACCTATGACCAGGCGAACAAGATCGCCATCCAGGAGGGGTCGCAGGCCTTCATCGGCAAGGCGGATGCCGGCGAGGCCCCGGCGCTCAACCCGATGGAAGGGCTCGTGCCGAAAGACCCGCCATTCCAGAAGTACCTACGGACCCCGTTCTCGGGCACGTTCGGGAATTGGGAAGGGTCGCTACCGCCGGGCACGGCCGGGATGCCGGCTTCGGTGCCTGCGCGCCTGCCCGGACTCAATGGCCTGGTCGGGCCGCGACCCTCGGAGGCTCCCAAGTCGGAGGTCATGGTGCGCCAGCCGGGTTTCGGCCCGGCGACGCCCAAAGATCCCGCCGATGGCAGCGCAGCGACAGGAGGCAGCTCCGGCCGCATCCAGCGCGGCGCCCGTCCCGGATTCGGGCAAGATGCAGGAAGCGACTGCAGCTCTTGCCTCCTACAAGGCCGAGCTGATGAACGTGAAGTCGGAGCTGGCCGCGAGCGCGAGCCTCGATCTCCCGGGGGGCGGCGCCGGGCTTAAGGCACGGAAGGCCGAACTCGAACACATGATCGAGGGCGTCCAGGCGAAGCTGACGGCGCTCAACGGGGAGACGATCGCGCCAAAGGTCGAGACCGGTGCGCTCGAAAACCTTCACGTCCGAGCAGGCGAGCTGAAGGATGCCTTGCAGGTAGCCGGCGGCATCACAGTCGCCCCGCAGGCCTCGCCGGCCGGCCTCTCAGGAACGCTCGCAGTCGCGAAGGAGCTGTTGACCACCTTGCAGGCGATCCCGGTGGTGATCTCCGCGTCGAACGGCGCTCTCGCGCGGGCTAGCATCGGGGGTGGTCTGCAAGCCCGCTCGCGGTCGTTCAGAAACGGCGTCACACCCAGGGCGGGTAAGCAGTGATGTCCCCGCATGATCAGATCGAGGCGCTGGAGGCTGCTGCAATGGCCTTGGCCCAGCAGACGGCCGGGACAGCCACTATAATTATTGCGCAGAGTTTTATCACGCGTGCGTTAGCAGAGGGTTTGACGCGCGGTAGCGGCACATCGATCGGCGACGTGCATGAAATTTTCTGGCGATGTCCGACTACAGGCCGGCTGAGATTGCAGCTTCCGTGCGGGCAATGCTTGCCGAGGCATCCGTCGCATCGGGAGCACGGCATTGAGCACGGATCCCCGGTCCAGTTGTCGCCTCGGTGCCCGCGTTGAAACGGCCGACACCCGACCAGTCCTGGCGCACCCACCACCGTGAGCGGAGAGCGAAATGGGCACCCCCGCCGGTGGCAAAATACGATTACGTTGGCGCGATGGCTGCACTTATTCGAATGATGCGCAGGAACGTCAAAAATTGAGACCTGGCCTTTGTGACAAATTGCTAGATAAATTGTAGAATTACATTTTAGAATGTTTTGATGTATATCTTTTGATTATTTTTTATCTTCTATAGGCTTTTGACCTTTCTCCGATAGATCCGCTATCAATTTGGTTTTATCATCGAAAGAGTAAAGTTTTTTTAAATGCGGATTAGAAACAGCAAATTTCATAAAATCGCTAGCTGCCTTAAGCCTGCCGTCTTTATTTACATCCTCCGAAGCCTCAAGTCGAAGAGCTTCATCTTCTCTTGTCTTAGCTTCTTCTGCTTGATGCTTTAATTCAAGAGTTACTATTGCTAACCCTGTCGCAGTTCGATTGAAAAATTCGCTTGCGACAAACGTAGGTCGAGAGTAAAAAACGTAAAATGCGTTCGCTGCAAAGAAAAATACCATAAATAATAGGGTAAAATCTGAGCTTGATCCCTGAAGTACGCCAAAAAAACCAAATATTCCAGCCAGTAATGCTGAAAAAATCAGTATAGATATTCTTATAATATTCATTTAGATTGCCACGCAAGATTTATTGAATCTAATGCTAATTAGACGGAGGAGGCCGGCCTACCCCATTCAGAGGCCTGTCGCAAATGCCGACGGGCTCACGCCGGTCAGGCTTCCGCTATACACGGCACCGACTACCCGCGGCAGCTTGGCAGCGCAGTGTTGCGTGGCAGTGTTTGACTGGCCGTTCGGAATGCGGCGGCCCTTTTCGGGGCCTGTCGCAAACGCGTGCGCGTCTTCGTTCACGGATCGCTAGCCATTCTTGATGAGCTTGCCGCCTCCGCCTTGAAGCCGACCCATGATCCTGTCCGCTATCGCCGCCATGCGGAAGCATCGCTCCAAGGCCGACTTCAAAGGCCGGCGCTACGAGGCAGTGCTCATCGTGCAGGCCGTCTCCTGGTACCTCCGCTATCCGCTGAAATACCGCGACATTGAGGAGCTGTTCCTGGAACGCGGTCTGAAGGTGGGCCACAGCACCCTGAAACGCTGGGTTCTGGCCTACGCGCCCCTGATCGAGAAGCGGCTACTTCAGTTCCGTCAGCCTCACTGCGGGTCGGTCCGCATCGACGAGACCTACATCAAGGTTCGCGACGGGTGGCGCTACCTCTACCGGGCCGTCGACAAACACGGCAATCCAGTCGACTTCCTGCTGACCGCCGACCGCGATCTCGATGCGGCCAGGCGCTCCTTCCGCAAGATGCTAGCGGATGAGCCTCTTCTCGCCCCGGACCGCATCGGCACGGATGGCGCTGGCCCGTATCCGCGAGCCATCGCCGAGAGCCGGCAGGCAGGACTGCTGCCGCGCACGCCGATCCACTATGTCACCGAGCATCTGCAGCAGGGGATCGACAGCGACCACTTCCGGGTGAAAAGGTCGATGCCGCGGGTGGGAGGCTTACGCTCGTTCAATACGGCGCGACGCGCGATCCAGGGCTTCGAGGCCATGCTCTGGCTGCGCAAGGGCTTCGGCTTCGTCGGCGCGTGGACGGTGCGCGAGCAGAACCAGCTACTCGCAATCCGCTTCGGGCTTCCCCAGGCGAACAAAGGGTGAAAGCGGGACGGCAGAGGTCGTTCCGCGCCTCAGATCCAAGTTTGCGAAACGCCCATTGCTGTTGAGTAGCAGGCGGACCGCCGTGCGCAGTCCGGACGGCCAACCTTCGGGCTTGCCGAGCGGCGTCGTGGTCCAGTCGTAGGCACGCATCAGCGTCACCATCTCGCCCGCCCCGGCGAAGAAGTCGCGATTACCGGACATTGGATCAAGCGTGATCATGAGAGGCAGGAGCCTGCTGTGCCATCGCTCGCTGGTCGGCCGGGGTCTTACCCATCTCGGCGCGCTCGAACTCTTGCAGCGCGGCACGTACCACGTCGCTGACACTGCTGTAGCGGCCGGTGGCGACGCACCCTTACAGGAACACCCGCAATTCCGAAGGCACAAATATTGTGATGGTTTTGCGCACAGCCATATTTGGCACTAGCACCGCTACACACTGTCATACATTTACAAATGAGCATTCTGATCGAGAGCAAGGTGAAATTTGCTTCACCCTGATCGCGGGCATTGCACCATGCCAGCACGGATTTCTGGAAGGGTTGTGAGCAGGCGTGGCGACAAGGTCCGCTTCTGTCAACTCTCGCTTTAAAGCGGACCGTCGCAAATCCACCCTAAGCGGCCAGTCTGGTAGCGACCCAACCCAGCAACTCGGACCGCCGTCGGTGCTTCTCGAAAGCAGCCGTTCGTCAGCCCCCCGGCAACTTCGGCTTCAGGTGGCGATCAGACCTTAGTCTTCGCCCGGAATCGGACGCTGCGCGCGCCGCTCATCACCGCCTACCGGCGGCCGCCAAGCTGGTTCATTCAACAATCTCGACCGCGCCGCGACGGAGTTCGATCAGGCCTGCTTCGGCCCATTGTGCCAGGATGCGGCTCACCACCTCGCGCACGCCGCCGACGTCGTCAGCCAGCTTCTGATGGGTCAGGGCAACGACGCCGCGCGGATCGGCTTCAGCTCAGAGCCGTTGGGCTAGGCGCTGTTTGAGCGGGGCGAACGCCACCTCGTCGATCAACGTGAGCAGACCGGACATCAGCCGCGTGTATAGGAGCGCCTCGCGGTGGCGCCCCCGGCATCCGCCGGAAAGTCAGGCCGACAGTTTCGTCGTGTTGTGCGGATCGATGACGAATTTCTTGGGCGATCCCTGGTCGAACATCCGGTATGCGTCGGGCGCCCGCTCGAGCGGGATACTGAGCATTCCCCACGTGGACGATGACCTGAAGCCTATCGGAAAGCCTTTCCGGTAGGCTCCTCCGCTCACGACGCCACGACCACGATGCGCAGCGGCGAAGGCACCTGCGCGACCGGTGGCGCCTCGTTGCAGGATGTCCTCGAATTCAGTTGGCGGGCGGTGCACCCGGGAGCCCGGGGCCGACGCTTGCGGCCGATTCGCTCCGGCGCATCGAAGCACGCCTAACCGTGGATCGCGTCGCGTCGATTGCGACGTTGGCCGCACCGAGGATACGGAGCTCGGTCGGTCGATTGAGGGCTTGGCGCGCGACGGTGGCGGCAAGGTCGTCGACCTCGGCGGCCATCGCCTCCAGGCGCCCGGGATCGGTCTCCCGGCGGGCTTCCGAACGCAGTTCGAGCAGGCGGCCTGTCGCCACCTCGATCCGCTCACGGCGGATGCGGCCCAGTCGTTGCCGCAGCCAGGCCACCGTCGATCCGACGCCGCCGGCCAGGATGGCGATGAGGTAGATCCAGCTTTCGTAGCGCTCGATGAACGTCTCCTGTTCACGCTCGTAGTAGTCGATGGCGCCGGGATGAATCGGGAGGCGCGCGCTGGTGGCGCCGGCGGTGTGCTCGTAGGCGGGAAAGGTGACGGCGTCCGCCGCGGGAACGGTGTCGGCGAGGGCTGTCCTCATCTCGAACAGGTGCTGTGTCACCTCCGCGGCGAGGCTGCGCGAGAGGTCGGCGCGGGCCATCAGGCGATAGGACGATCCAACGGTCGCCACGTCCTCGGCGGGAACGCGGGGATTGCCGCCGAACAGGGCCGCCGGGAGCGTGACCGATTGCAGTCGTGGCCAGCGTGCCAGGACGGCGGCGGAATCGGGTACCCCGAACAGGGCGACCTCTTCGTCCCCGCCGTCTTCCTTGACGAGGGACACCATTCTCATTGCGACGGGAGAGGTTGGCGTGGTGACCAATGCCAGCGCGTCGATGCGATGGTCGCGTAGGGCGTCGGCGACCTCGGTCTCCTCCAGGGCCACGAGGGCCACGGCCTTTGACGGAACTGTGCCGACGGGCATCTCCGTCATGAGTTCCAGGTCGTGGTGTGCAAGGAGGGTGCCGACGAGGGCACGGTCGGCGGTGCGGCTCGCCAGCATACCGAGGCGTTTGCCCGCCAGATCCGGGAAGCCCTTGATGCCCGCGCTGGAGGGAGCCGCCACGAAGGCCGACAGATCCCGCAGGACGGCGAGCGTCAACGCGTTGCCAGGCATCGCGACGTCGGGTCGGACGACGGCAAGGTCTGCCTTGCCGGCCTTCAGCGCCTCGGCGCTCTCGCGAACCCCGTCGTAGGACACGACCTTCAGCCGGATGCCAAGCCTTCTGCGTGCCAACTCGTCCGCGTAGGCACGTAACAGCGCCGGTTCCGTTCCCCCGTTCGGGCCGGCTGCCACCGTCAGCGTCGTCGGGCGCGTCAAATGGTAGGTCGCCAGGGCCGCGGAAACGAGAACGAGGGCCAGTCCCAGCAGGAGCCAGTCCTGCCGTCGTCCGGGCAGGCTCATCGTTGCCACGTAGGCTTCCTCGCAATGGCTCCACAGTCGAGGCCGCACCACGGAAATAGGGGCGGCCTCGTCAGGATGTCGCAATCCTCATGGCTCCGTCGTGGGAGGACGGAACCTGATCGCCGGCGTCAGCGCCCGGTAGTGGTCGTAGACTTCACGGGCTTCGAGCCAGGCTCATGCGACATCGTCTTAGTGCTGGACTCGACGCCTTCGCCGTCGCGGACCTTGGTCTTGGTCTGCGACTTCGAGAAGGTACCACCGTCATGCGACATGGCCTTCGCCTGCCCGTTCAGGCCGCCGTTCCCCGTCTCGTTAACGTGGGAGCGGTCCATGGTCTTCCCTCCTGCGGCGGCGCCACCCGTGGCGAGGGAGGAACCGGTGGCGCCGTTCGCGCCGGTCGACGTGCCGCCGGTCCCGACCGTCGAGGCGGAGGTGCCGCCGGCCGCGGCGGAACCTGCGCTGCCTCCCGTCGCGCTGCCGCGGGCCTGTGCCTGGGCGAGTGCGGGAGCCAGAAGGAGGCCCATGGCCGCAAGTACGGGAATGATCTTTGTCGTCGTCATGTGGGCCTCACCTCTTGTCCTTGGGAACCGTGACGACGCAATCGCCGTCGCCGGTGGTGGTCATCGTGGTCCCGTTTCCAGAGCCAGAACTTGAGGCCGAACTGCTCGTCGTGCCATTCGCGGATCGGGTGATCACCGACGGCCCCCCGGTCGTGGAACTCCTCACGCCGTCCGGTCCTGCCGTGACCGAACTCGACAGTGTCCCGGCGCCCTTCGCGTCGTCGGAATGGACGACTTTGCAGGGCTTTCCGCTGGGGCCGGTGGTGACCGTCGTTCCTCCCGAGACACCGTTCGGGCCTGCGGTGACGGTGCTGGTCTGGGCATGGCTCGCGGCGACCCCGGCTAGGGCGAGGGCGCCGCCGAGAAGCGGCAGGATCAGGCGTGCCATGGTGCAACTCTCCTCGGGAGCGGGACGGGCGCGGTCCCGTGGGACCGCGCCCGGGTTTTCAGTTTGGTGTGGGGTCAGCGCTTGTTGTGGCCCGGTGCGTTCTCGGAGTTGCCGGGACCGCTCTTGTCATGGCCGACCGCGCCGCCCGACTTCCCGCCGCCGTCGGACATGCCGGCCGAGGAGCCGCCGGTGCCGACGGTCGAACCGCTCGTACCCTTGCCGGCCGACGAGCCACCGGTCCCGACGGTCGAGGAGCTGGTGCCACCGCCCGCCGACGACCCGCCGGTACCCAGCGTCGAGGACGTACCTGCACCGGTTCCGGAGCCGGCGGACGAGCCGCCCGTGCCAACGGTGGAGGAACTGGTGCCCCCACCCGCGGAGGAGCCACCGGTGCCGACGGTCGAGGACGACTGGGCGACCGCCAGAGCGGCGCCGCCGAGGACGAAGGCAGTGGCGAGTGCGGCGACGCGAATGTTCTCTAACATGGTTTTCTCCGGGTGTGCTGGTCGTTACGGAGCCAGAAACGGAGATGTCAGAAATACCGTTCCAAAATAATGCTTCGCATGTAGGCAGTTCGCCTGCCTGAATGGCAGGTTAATGCAGTTTATATACTTGGTTCAGACATGCCAGTAGCATCGGGATAATACCCCGTGGGCCGGCTCATCGCTTCATCGGACAGCGGGATCTGTGGATCTCCGGCTAGTCCATCGCAGCCCTGGCCGGCTCGAAGGGGAGGCGGCGACAGCGAGCGGGAACGGCGATCCCCAGGGGACCGTTCCCATCGACCAAAGGTGAAGGCCGGGACGTTCCGTGAAGCGATCCTCGCGTGGGCGATGAAATTGGTGCCGGAAGTGGCTACCGAGGGACCGCACCCGGGACCCGAAATTCTCGCCGGAACAGTTTTCCTACGTCGCTCGTTCCTGGACACCCGATCCGGGATCGGGAATATATTCATGCGTCGCTTCGCGCTCGCCGCCGTTGCCGCCTTGGCCGGCCCCCTCCTGACCAAGGACGAAGCTTCGGCGCCGCCGGCCACCGTCAAGTTCGCTTCCGTCCCGCCGGACATGGTGCTGAGCGACAACCTCATCGGCCTGAACATCGTCGACGGCACGAACAGCAACGTCGGCGAGATCAAGGACATCGTCATCGAGAGGGGCAAGCTGAGCAAGCCGGACGCTTGATTCTAGCTGATTGCTAGCTTCGGCAACTAGGTATTTAAATTTTTGGTAACAAAAAGTCCAACCTAAACAGGATAATCCCCGCTTTGTCAGTGAATTACATTTGCAGTTCCGAGCCAAGGCTTTCTAGTCTTGCGCCTTCCTCAATGAGTACGCCTGCGTATCGAATAGTCTCTCGACGAGCGAGCATGATCTCCAGTAATTCGATGCCCTTTTTATCGGGAAGAGGCACGCTGTCATAGACGTTGAAGTGGTAGCGAGGCCTGCGCCTCTCTCGGCAGTCAAAAGGCGGGAGTGCGCGTCTCTCTCAGTCGCCGACGCCCCGTTGTCGTGGCCGGCAATAACGTTCGCTATCAGACACTGATCTGGGGCACAACCGAGTGCTTACAGATGGGGTTGGGCCGTTCGTCATGCCGCAGCCTGAAGTGATCGAGGGCCGAGGAGAGAATTACAGGGGCTTGCCAGTCCGGAAACGCGTGTCAGACCAAGGCGACAACCTTCCTGCAGACGGCAAGGATGCCGGCCGGCAATGTCCGGGTTAGTGGCCGACGCATCGTTTGGGACGCTGGCACCCATGCGTGGATGCGACGCGACCACCGATGCCCTTCGAACGAGGTGAGCCAACATGACCCAGTCCGAGCAGCGGCAACTGGCACAGGTCGTCGCCGGCCTCGCCGAGGGTGTGATCCTTATCGAGCCGGACCACACCATCGCTTACGCCAACGACGCCGCCCTCGCGATGCATGGGGTCGCCGAGCTCGGCGACCTTGGAACCACGGTCGCCGAGTATCGGGCCAACTTCGTCCTGCGCTACCTCAACCACCGCAAGGTCGGCCCCCTGCAGCATCCCGTCGAGCGCATCCTCGCCGGCGAGGCGTTTCGCGACGCGGTTGTGGAGGTCCACCACGTCCGTCACCCCGAGAGGACATGGACGCATCGAATGCGGGGAGTGGTAACGACGGATGATGCCGGTGCACCGACTGGCCTCGCGCTTCTGATGCAGGACGCCAGCGACCGTTACGACGCGGAGGAGCGGTTCGAGTGCATATTCCGGGCGAACCCGGCCCCGGCCGTGGTGTGCCGGCTCTCCGACCTGCGCTACGTCAAGGTCAACCAGGGTTTCGTCGAGCTCACCGGATACGCACGCGACCAGGTCATCGGCCGGACATTCACCGAGGTCGACCTTCTCGGCCAGGGCGAGCATCGCGCCTCCGCAATCGAGCACCTCCATGCCGGCACGACCATCAGGCAGCGGGAGGCGTGTCTCTCGGTCCCGTCCGATACCGAGAAATACGTCATCGTCGCTGGCCATCCCATCGAGATGCCGGGCGGCGAACGCTGCATGCTGTTCACGTTCGCCGACCTGGAGGACAGGCGGAAAGCCGAGGCCGAGCTCCGTCTCAGCGAGGAGCGCTTCGCCAAGGCGTTCGAACTCAGCCCGATCCCCACGGTCCTCCTCAGCTCGGACACCGACCTGCCGACCAGCGTCAACGACGCGTACGCCTCCACCTTCGGCGATGCCGAAGGCGCTTCCGCGATGCCCTGGGTGGAGGAGGCAGAGCGGACGCGCTTCAAACGGGAACTCCAACGCTATGGCAGGGTGCGCGCCTTCGAGGGGCGCCTGCGCACGCGCGACGGCGACGTCCTCGACTGCCTCGTCTCCGCCGAGAAGGTCACCGTCGGCGGCGGCGAGGGCCTCCTTTGCGCCGTCCAGGACATCTCGTCCCGAAAGCGCACAGAGACCGAACTCATCTCTGCCATCGAATCCGTCATGGCTGACGCGTCGTGGTTCAGCCACGGCGTGATCGAGAAGCTCGCCCTGCTGCGCAACCCGCCCAGGCCGGGCAAGCTGCAGGCGGTGGCGGAGAAGCTCACGACCCGCGAGGGTGACATGCTGGAGGGCATTTGCCGCGGCGATACCGACGAGGAGATTTCCAAGGCTCTCGGCGTCTCGCTGAGCACCGTGCGCAACCACGTCGCCAGCCTGTACCGCAAGATCGGCGTCAACCGACGCAGCGCCGTGGTCGTCTGGGCCAGGGAACGCGGCATCGGCGAGAAAATATCATTTGAGCATTACGGCAAAAATACAACGCGAAAACCAGGTCGAAAACACTAACTCGACTAATTCAAAATACTTTTATGTAAATTGCCGGAACATCGCTCCGACGAAACTATTCGGTGGGTGTAGCTCTGCTCGAACCGGGCATCTCGACGACGGCCAAATCGGACGAAAGAGGTGCCGCGAATGGGCAAGGGCCGCAAGGTTCTGTCGAGCGATCATGCCCGTGCCCTGATCAAGCAGGCCATCGGCATCATCTTCGGCGACACCAAGGTCGAGGCAGAGGCCACGACCGAGATCGCTACGATTGAAGCGCGGCAAACCACGAACCAGCCGACCCGACCCAGCCGTCCCGCGCGGATCTAGCCCCGGCCCAGTACGCCATCGAGACCCATGCCTCAGCCCGCGCAGGCCCTGCGTCGGGACCCTTCTGCACGCCGAAAATTGGAGTTCGCCATGTCCTTCCTCGCCTGGATCGTCCTCGGCCTGATCGCCGGCTTCATCGGCAGCAAGATCGTCAACAACACCGGACAGGGCCTCGTCGTCGACATCCTGCTCGGCATCGTCGGCGCCGTCGTCGGCGGCTTCCTATTCAACCAGTTCGGCGAGCCCGGCGTGTCGGGGGTCAACCTCTACAGCCTACTCGTGGCCGTCGTCGGCGCCGTGATCGTGCTGTGGCTCTACCACAACGTCATGGGCCGCCGCCGGGTCGTCTGACCCGCCGCGCCCTTCCAGCTTTCCGAGCTTACAACCCAGGAGAACCACCATGGCCACCGTTACCGAGCCCACGCCTGTATCCCCCGGACGCCCGATACCGGATCGCACCGTCGTCGACCGCGACCTGCCGCAGACCACCATGGTCCCGCCGGCCGAGGACATGCGCACGATGATGCTGCATTCCGTCTCCTGGGGTGCCGTGCTTGCCGGAGCCACCGTGGCCCTGATCTCCCAGGTCATCCTCAACATGCTGGGGCTCGGCATCGGCCTGTCGACGGTCGATCCGATGGGCGACGGCACACCAGCTGCGAGCTCGCTTGGCATCGGAGCGGGCCTCTGGTTCGTCGTCTCCGGCGTGCTGGCGGCCGTCGCCGGCGGTTATTTCGCCGGACGCCTGTCCGGCAAGCCGTCGGCATCGACGGCCGGCTATCACGGCCTCCTCGCCTGGGCGGTCTCAACCCTCGTGGTGCTCTACATGCTGTCGTCGGCCGCCAGCGGCATCGTCAGTAGCGCCATGGGCACGGCCTCCTCGGCCATCGGCGGGGTCGGCAACGCGATGGGCGGCTCCGTCTCGACCCTGGCGCAGGCCGCCGCCCCGTCGCTGACCAAGGTCACCGACCCGTTCTCGAACATCGAGTCCAATGTCCGCAACGGCACCGGATCCGATCCGGCCGCGCTGAAGGACACCGCGGTGACCGCCATGCGCGCCGCCGTCTCGGGTGACGGCGCACAGCAGGCCGCCGCCCAGGAGAAGGCCGCCGTGGCCCTTTCCAAGGCGCAGAACATCCCGGTCGAGCAGGCCCGGACCCAGGTCGCGCAGTACACCCAGCAGTTCAAGGAGACCGTTGCCGCGGCCAAGGAGCAGTCCAAGCAGATCGCCGACGCCACGGCTCGCCGTGTCTCCCAGGGCGCGCTGTTCGGGGCACTCGCGCTGATCTTTGGGGCACTCGCCTCCTACTTCGCCGGCCGCGGTTCGGCCGTCAATCCGACCGTCACCCGCACCGCCACGAACCCCCTGACACCGCGTCGGGCGTGAGCCTGGGCGACCACGCCGCGACCGAGCCCTACGATCTAGGGACGTCCTTCGGCACCGCGGGGTGGTCACCATTCTCTGCGACGGCCTCGACCGAAACGGACCCGAGGTCGTCGCCTGCTTCCTCAAGAACGCCGGGCAGGTCTCGCCCGGCTGCCGGGCGGCCATCGCGGTTTACGCCGAGACGGCATCCGAACGGTCCGCCGCCTCTTCGTAGCGATTGCCTGCCTTCCCCAGTTCGTACTCGATCCGATCCGCAAGGACACCTCCATGAAGATCCTCACCACCCTGACCGTCGCGACAGTCATGACGCTCCTCGGTGCCGGCGTCGCCTCGGCCAAGCCCTGTGCGGTCGGAACGACCACGAACAGCACCGGCCAGCAAGGCTCGGCCGACGCTTCCTCGAAGGTCGACGGCGACACGACCGCGAAGGTCTCGCCGGGTGCCAAGGCAGAATCCCCCGGGACGGTCGGGGCGATGAACAACGTCGGCTCGAATGCGACGGCCTCTGCCAACGAGGCGAAGCCGCCTGAGGGCAAGGTGGTGAAGCCCGGTGACGACGATTGCTGATCGCGCCGAAGGTCCCAGAACAACGGAACAGAGACATCCAATGAGTGACGGCTTCCCCTCGATGACGGCGCTGCTTGGCCTGTTGGCCGTGGCAGGCTTCCAGAACCGGGACAAGATCCAGGAGATGCTCGGCGGAGCCGGCCAAGGTGGTCCTGCGACCGCAGGCACGCCCGCGGGACAGGGCGGCGCCGCGGGACAGGGTGGTCTCGGCGGCATCCTTGGTAATCTCGGAAACGCCCTCGGGGGTGCCGGCGCGGGTGGTCTGCTCAGCGGCGGCCTTGGCCATCTGGTCGACCGCTTTCGCGAGAACGGCCACGGCGAGGCGGCCGACTCTTGGGTGAAACACGGGCCAAACGCCGAGATGAAGCCCGATCACCTGAGGTCGGCCATCGGCCCCGACGTCCTCGATACGCTGTCGCGGCAGACCGGCCTTTCGCACGATGACCTGCTGTCTAGGCTCTCGCGCGAGCTGCCGTCCGCAGTGGATCGCTACACCCCCGACGGCAGGCTGCCGTCCTCGGTCGCCGGCATGCCGGGCTGAGGAACCACCCGGTCGATCCCGCAGGTATCGGAGCCGCGGAACCGACCGGCCACCACGTTCGCATCGGGGCACGTAACTCCCAACACCGGACGGACATATGTCCGGAAGCGCGCACGCCTAGGCCGCCGAACACCATGAGGCAGCGGCCAAGTCACACCAGAAGGCCGCTCGGCACCTCGACGCCGGCAACGAGGAGAAGGCCGCCAAGCATGCCTCGAAGGCCGACGACCGGGCGAAGAGGGCAGACCAAAGCTCGATCAAGGCGCGACCCAAGAAGGCCGCGTCGAAGAAGTAGTCAGCCCTAGTCGCGGCTCGAAGCGCGTCTTGCCGCGGGCCGGCTCAACCTCGAATCGAACGGAGATTGACCAATGGACGAAAACCGCATCACCGGCGCCGCCAAGGAACTCGGCGGAAAGGTCCAGGGCGCCGTCGGCGACGTCACGGGCGACCGCGAGACCCAGGCCAAGGGCACCGCCAACGAGGCGAGGGGTACCGTCGAGAACCTGTACGGACAGGCCAAGGACGCGGTGCGGGACGTCGCCGACCAGGCGGGTGGCATGGCAAAGGAC
>NZ_JAKSYA010000166.1:0-419 GCF_022829485.1 Methylobacterium sp. J-059 | reverse complement strand
CGCGCGCATCAGCGCCCAGGTCGGCAGCCGCTTGCCCAGCCGATCGGCGATGAGGTCGTGCCCGTCCGTGCAGTGGAAGCGGTAAAGCGGTGTCGGCATCGGCCTTCCACCCCCCCCTCCACCCCATCTCACCCCCCCCCGCGCGGCCACCACCGCCGCCACGGTGGGCGCCGGCTGGCCTGGGGGTTGGGACCGAGGTCGGTGCCCTCTGTGCAGGTGAAGCGGTAAAGAGGTGTCGGCATTGGCCTTCTACCCCGCCCTCCACGCCCTCTCCCCGCTGCGCGCGTTGCCATCGTCGCCATGGTTGAACCGTCGTAACCCCTGCTGTTTGTTCCTGAACTGGTCCTGCCGGACCTGGACCCGCGATGCCCCCCCCCCCCCGCCCCTCGAAACGACTGTGGAGATCCGGTCGCTATCTC
>NZ_JAKSYA010000047.1:0-16205 GCF_022829485.1 Methylobacterium sp. J-059 | reverse complement strand
CGGGCAACCTCGCGACCTCCGGCTACGGCCCGAGCACCATCGCCGGCCTCGGCTCCCGCCTCGACTCGGCGGAAGGGCGGATCGGCGGCGTCGAGTCCCGCGTCGGCGCGCTGGAATCGCGCACGAACGCCCTGTCACAATACACCACCGAGACCCGGCGCGAGGCACGCCAGGGCGTCGCCACGGCGCTGGCGATGCCGACCGCGTCGATGCCCTCGGCGCCCGGCCGCACCACCTGGGTCCTCAACAGCGCGACCTATCGCGGCGAGTGGGCCGGCGGCGTAGCGCTTTCCCATCGCCTGCCGACCGCCGTGCCGCTGGCGATCAACGTCGGCTACGCCTATGGCGGCGACGGCGGCCACGGGGTGCGAGCCGGGCTCGGCGGCGAGTTCTGAGCGCCCCTCCCGCCCGGCTCCCGCCCGGCGGGAGGGGGTCAGGTTATTGCCCGTCCTGGCAGCCTTCTGTCCGTTCTGCCACATCCTGCACAATTACCTGGAGCACAAACAGCAGTGATGGCGGACGCTGTTTTGCAGGAGGATGCTGGCGCCTACTCCTAAGCGAACCTAGAGGCTTGGCTGGTCGTTCATCCGCGACAGCACTCCCCGTACGCTCGTCCTATGGAGATCCCATGCGCGCGCTTCTTGCCGGCGCTGCTCTGTTCGTCCTCGCGGCGGCCTGCGCTTCGGCACAGCCCTACGACGATCGGCGCCCTCCACCCCCGCCGGACGAGGACTTCGACAGGCCACCGCCTCCGCCTCACCGCTACCGGCCGCCTCCGCCGGACTTCGATGACGACAGACCGCCACTTCCGCCGCGTCGCCGGGGACCACCTCCACCGGATGATGACGACGATGGCCCGCCCCCGCCGCCCCGGTCTCGCGCCTACTGAAGCCCGCGAACAGGCTCACCATCTGGTAGGCCTGTTCGCTTTTTGTGCCGGCTGTGTCGCAGGCGTAGCAGCCTTCGCAGAGGCCTTCGGCTACCGTGAGGCATCCTTCAGGTGCCTGCCCATGCTCAGCCTCACCTCGATCCTCACCCGCAGCGCCCTCGTGGTTGTCACCGTGGGCGGCCTCGCCGCGCTGGCGGATGGCGCGGTGCGGATGCAGCTCGAACAGGCTGTACGGGGCAATCTGAGCATCGTGGGACGTACCCCGGCGCCGGTGCGAGTTGCCCGCGTGGATGAGCGCTACGTCGCGAAGGGGCTCGACCGGAACCGGCTTGGCGCGACTGTTCGGATGGTCGGTGCGGACGACGCGCAGTAGCTGCACTGGCGCGTTGGCGACTGCCGTGGCACCACAACGAGATGCCGAAGACTGTCGAACCGAAATGCGAGGCCAAGATCAACGGCGTCTGGATGCCCATGAGCCTTCTTGAGGCAAGGAGTAAATACCGTTTGGCTCCGAAGCGATGCTCGATTTGCCATGGGGCAGTGTCGATCATGGGGAGCTACACGGCTCCTGTGAAGCACAGGCTCACACATCGACGGATGCACACTGGATGCCCGCTGATCCCAAAAGCCTACTGCGGTACATCTTCACCGCACCCCAACGCTGCGACCTGACGGTGACGATGCACGTCACCCATCGTCAATCCGAGGCCTAAGCTCCGTCGCTTCGCTTGAGGTCGGAGGGCTATCGTAGGGGAGACTGGCCGATCCATGTGCGCCCGTTCCAAAGCTCGAACGCGCGGCCCTCAGCGATCCAACTCATAAGCGCGAGCGCGTCCTCATCGTTGGGGGCGTCGATGATGACGATGCTCGTTCGGTCATCATCGAGAGATAGGACGCCTCGGTAGGACGACCGCCACGCTACGCTTTTACCGGTCTCTGGGCCCTCTAGATCTTTGGCCATGCTGGGCTCTTCGCTCAGGACGAGAGCGAAGGTAATTCGGCTCGGCGCTGAGTGGTTCGCGACGGCGCCGACGAGGCCGCACCGTGCCCCCCCCCCCAGGGCGGTGCTGCTCTGCCGGCGCTCGGCCATCAGCCGGTCGCTAAGGGCAACCTGGCGGGACAAGGTTAATAGATCGTTGCCTTGGCTGTAGCTACACGGCCGGATCAAGACTATGGCCGGCTGGATGCCCGGCACCGCGGCGCTCAAGATCGTTGCCGACGACGAGACCATTGAGCTTGAGAGCGCCACGTTCCTGGTCAGTTCGGTGAGGTGCCGGACGAATTCGCCGAGAGCCTACAAGGCAGATAGGGCTCAATCACTAGCGCACAGATTATTGAACAAAAACGACCGCGCGCACGTTTGATTTTAGTATCAACGCGCCGGTATTGGCGCAGCGTGAGGAACACTTATGTCGATTAAAACACTCGCACTCGCCGCCTCGTTCACCTTGGCGCTGTCCGGCGCCGCGCTCGCACAAGCAACTGGCCCCTCGGGCACGACCGGAACTGGGATGGGGGCCAGCAGCACTGGCGGTTCAACCACCGGCCAGCCGAAGGAACTCGCTACCCCTGGCGGCGCGAACGCCGGCGGCGGCACGGGCTCTACCCCGATGACGGCCCCGGGAGCGAACGGGATGAGCACAGGGACCGGTGCGCCGGGCGCTGGCTCGTCGGGCATGAGCAGCCCGTCGACAGGGGCCGCCGGAGCGCGCTGAGCGTTCGTCGCGACAGCATTGAGCGCGTTACGCTCAATGCCTACGAGTTCGGCCCCGCCATCCGATCACCGACTGGCGGGTGCCATCCGTCTCACTCCGCAATGATGGCGATGAGCGAGAAGGAACCGGCAAGCGCGAAGGTGCCGGCGACGAGGGACGCGATTAGCAGCATGGGAGAAACCTCAGTCGCCGAACGGCGACGCTTCCTCAACCCGTAAGCTCCAACCCGGTTGCAGATGGGGAACTGCTGAGGGCGGTGAAATTCGCCCATCCTTAATCTCCACCATCATCCCCGACGGTGTCGCTGTCACTGCCGCCGAACAGCCAATCGAGCGCTCCAGCTCCGACTTCGCCGGTTGTATCCCGCTGCTGACCGCTCAAGCGCGGTTCGGGATGCTCGGCCCGCACGTCTGCGAACCATCGGCGCGCGAGCTGAGCGAGGGCCTCATCGGTGAGGAGCGTTCTATCGTGAGGTGGCATCTGAAGGTTTCTTGGACGGCCGAACAGTTCGGCCCCGTCCCGATCTGCTCACGGGACGGGGGAGCCCCGGATCTCACCAGCTAGGCCGATACGCAACTTGGCCCGAGTGCAGGGTGCCGGCGCTTGGTTAGAAGAACGTCATCACGACAGGCGCTGCGGTGTGCCACAATGGGGCGCAGAGTGCCGAGTTAGGCAGCATGACGATTGTGATATTATTTAACCCATAGATTGATTTCTCGAAAAATCTGCGGGAATTAATCAGCAAAAAGCCCGACCGCTTTGCAAGCGGCCGGGCCTCCATATTCTCAACTACTATGAAGAACTTAAATCAGTAGCCGTAACCGTAGGGTCCGTAGCCGTAACGATAGAGCGGACGACGATAGCCATAGCCGTAACCACCGTAGCCTACAGGGGCGTATCCACCGCCGTAGTAGCCGTCGTCATAGCCGTAACCGTAGCCACCATAGCCACCATAGAGGCCGCCCGCTGCAAGGCCGAGCCCCACCCCGAGACCGAGGCCACCAAGGCCATAACCGTAACCCCGGCCACCGTATCCACGACCGTAGAAGCCCCGGCCATAGCCGCCGCCGTATCCACCCCGGAACCCAGCTCCGCGGAACCCGCCGCCGAACCCGCCACGACCAAAGCCACCGCCGAAGCCACCACCGCCGCCTCGGAAGCCGCCGCCACCGCCGAAGCCACGGGCATCAGCGCTCGCGGGCATGAAAGCGAGAGCAGCAACAAGCGCGGTCGATGCGAGTGCAAGTCGTTTCATCAGGATCATCTCCTATCCAAGCAATCTGATAGAGCAACGCGACCACCCGTCGATGCGATCCGCGCAGGATCTTGACGCATTGTCGCGTTTTCTTGTCTGAATGTTTCTGACGAACATTCGCGCTCGACTACGGGGAGATGAGCCGTAGTCGAGCGCTACATTGCCGGGAGGCAAGATGGGGATCAAGGCCCGGCAGCGTTGCTGATTTAACCTCCTTGCTGCTCGGGTGTTCCGAGCGGCAGCTGACGCACGGCAACGGGTGTCAGAACGCGCCATGCCGAGGCGCCGAGCGGCGTCAGGCCGTCTCGGCGGCCTTCTTCCGGCCACGTGCCTTCGGAGCTGCCTCCGAGGCCTTAGCGGCCTTGGGCTTGCCCTTGGCGGTCTTCGGCGCCTCAGCAACCATCTCGTCCACTGCGGAGGCCATGGGGGCCGCCTTGCGACGTTGCTGGCCGAGGCCGAGAGACCGAGCAAGCTCGGAACGCTGGGCAGAGTAGCTTGCGGCGGTCGACGGGTAGTCCGCCGGGAGGCTGTAGCGGGCCCGGTAGGTCTCCATCGTGAGGCCAGCCTTGGTAACGTGGCGCTTGAGCGTCTTGTACCGCTTGCCGTCGATGAAGGAGATCAGCGCGTCCGGCGTGATCGACTTCTTGATCTGCGCCGGCGTCGGCTTCTCCGGGCCAGCGGGCTCGGCCGGTGCTTCGTTGGCAAGGCCAGTAAATGCCGCGTGAACCGAAGCGATCACGTTCGGCAGTTCGGACACCGGCACGTTGTTGTTCGACACGTAGGCCGCCACGAGGTCGGCCGCGAGTTCCATGAAATTGGTCGATTGAGTTTCGACTTGATCGTCCAAGGTCGTCTCCTCCACAAAAGGAGGCCTACTGCTCTACACACTCCGCCGGATCGTCAAGTGATAGCTTGGCGGAAAATACTGAAGCCGATCAGGTGTCCTCATAAAACCGTGAGAACACCCCAAAAGCACGTTCACGCAGGAACTTGGCTACTCTGTTTCTGTCCCGATTCGACGGCATCACGCCGTGGAAGGCTCTATCCATGAACAAGCCCATCCTCGGCACGACCCTGGCGCTCGGCCTCCTGCTGGGTGCAAACACAGCCAGCATGGCGGCACCAGGCGACGGTCTCGACCCCAACGCCTCGGCGACCGGGAACAGCCAGACGCATCTCGCCTTGTCATCGCTGCCACCGAGCGATGTGCAAGAGCCGGGGCTGCCCTGAAGGGGCGCCCCGGTTCTTACCTCCCACTACGATTGCCAAAGCTGCCCGATCTTTGCAGTATGAATGCAAAACACAAATGATCCGTGCGGTTTATTGACGCGTGAGACTTGTATTGGCTCTTATATTAAGCGATCCTAATTTGCATCGAATATGAAAGAACAACCAAATGATGCATAAAAATCAAGCACAGAGCGCCGATACGATTGCGTTGGTCAACAAAATTGTGATGGCCTACGTCTCAAACAATCACATACCGGCGGTGGAGCTTCCGGGATTGATGAGCACCGTTCATTCGGCTCTCAACAATATCGCCAGCGGGACAGTTACCGATGGTGCCAACGCCCCGGACGATGAAGTCGCGCTGCCGACACCGGCAGAGATCCGCAAATCGATCCGGCCCGACGGGCTGGTCAGCTTCATCGATGGCAAGCCCTATAAGACGCTGAAGCGACACCTGAACGGTCACGGGCTTGGCCCGCACAGCTACCGCAAACGCTTCGGCCTACCGGCCGACTACCCCATGACCGCAGCGAGCTATTCCGAAAAACGATCAGCCCTGGCGCGCGAGCTCGGCCTAGGTCGGCCTCGCCGCATGGCCGCCTAGAGGGCCACAGGGCCCGCCGCTAGACCGCGGCGGGCTTTGGAGGTGGCTCAACCTGCCCCGTAGCCACCCTTCAAGTTGCTAGAGCCGGTCGACGGCGGCTTCCCATCGTAGCCGCCGCTCACGGGCGCGCGGTCCGGCTTTGGATCAGGCAGCCCGGGTGAGGTCGGGCCCGCGCTATCGGCCGAGGGCGGCGGCGCTTTTGCGGGGTCGAGCGGATGGCCCGGCGGCAAGGTGCCGGTGGCCTCCGTCATCTCTGCGTTGTCCTGAACCATCACGCTCTCCGCCGTCTTACCTGATCGGCGAAAGCCTGCGGCGAGCAGATGTTCCGAGGGAGCGGTACTGTCGGAGTTGCACGCCCCCCCCCGCTTCGTCCTCGACCTGACTCGCAGCGGTCGTTCGGCCGCCTACTTCAGCAGCTGCATGAGAGCCCGGCCGGCTGGCTTCTTCAGTTCCTTCGCGTCGAGCTTGCCATCACCATCCGGATCGGCCGCCTTGAAGCGCTGCTCGATCAGGGCGCTATACTCCTTCTTGTCGAGTGAGCCGTCGCTATCGCCATCGGCCGCCTTCAAATCTTTCTTGCTGACCCGGCCGCCGAGCTCCTTCGCCGTAAGCGAGCCGTCCTTGTCCGTCTCGAGCTTATCGAAAGTTGCTTCGCCGGCGGCCTGCGCCTCCCGCAGATCGATTGTTCCATCGTTGTCGGTGTCCATCATCTTCATCGTGCGCTCTTGGCTCGATGAACGAGCATGCGCCGGGAAAGAGAGAGCAACCGGCACCACCAAGGCCGTTACTGTAAGGGCGGCTGTGAAGCGAGCAAAAGAGCGCATGAACAGATCTCCGGGCCATGAGAAGGGCGGCTCCTCAATCGATCCTAGGGCAGGGCGTTCCCCTGTAGGCGATCACGAGGTCTCGATAGCTAATTCGATCTGTCCGATAGGGGCTAGAGAACGAAAAGCCCTACTCGAGCTTGCGCTGCGATTTCCCGCCGCGCTCTGCCCTGGCGACAGCTCTGCCTTCATTAGGTTCTCATCCAGCATCGCCAACCGGGCGCGCTCCCCGCACCGTGCGCCAGGATGTCGCGCGCAGCGAACGGATCGAGCCTGACGCCCTCGCGGCTGTCTCCGACACGCCCCTCGACAAGGGCTGCTACCTCAACGCCCTGAAGAAGGTGCCGGCCACGCCTCTCCCATGTGCAAGTAGGCCGCCGGCTCTCGGTCTTTTTATGTCGCCTCCGAGAGGGCGGGCTCACTAATGGCGGGCGTGATCCAGCGACGAATGTAGATCATGCAACTTGATAGACAATAGGCGCCGTCTCGGCACCTTGAGGAAGGCGCCGGCCGCGCCCGACAGGTTCCGCAGGCCGCCGGCTCTCGGTGTTCATCGTCACCGCCGAGTGGACGAGATCCCCCCATCATGAAAGGTGACCTGGAGTCGAATGTAGGCCTGATATCTCTGCGTATGGAAGAGGACTGAAGCGCGTACCGCTTCGCTACCCGCGTTCCTAAGGCATCACATTGAAGCTCGAAAAGACCTCAGCGGACCTCACAAGCCAGCCATGCCAGCCGCATTCTGTTTGAAAAGCTGTCCCGTCCGGATGTAGCCGGCCGTCGTGTCGAACCGCTTATGACGAAGCTGTTTTTGGATCGCGTGGCCCGGCGCGTCGTTGGCTGCGGCAGAAGTCGCCAGCCCCGACCGAAGGCTGTGACCAGAGAAGGCCTCTGCCCTTTGCTCTGCCTGCCTACGCGAGGCGCCATCAGCCATCGCCTGGGCCACGATAGCCCGCTTCACGATCCGGGCAACGGCCCGGCCGGTGATTGCCTTCTCTCCGAGCTTCCCATGGCGAGTAATCGGCCGGAACGCCGGGCCAGTCTTTATCTTGGCAGCCTTCAACCACGCCCGAAAGTTACGCACGGGGCACGTAGCCGGATTACTGCCGAACGGGATGCCAACCTCCGTGCCGACACCACCCTGATCCGTCTTGCTCCGCGACAAAAATACGACAAGCCCATCCGGGCGATCCTCGATCCGCGAGGCGCCATCGCGGGCGGTGACCTCGAGCGAGGCGAGTTCGGATCGGCGCAGTGCAGCGGCAAATCCGATGAGCAGGATCGCCCGATCGCGCTTTCCAGTCAGTGTTGCGGGGAGCGCTTCGACCGCCCGGCGAAGGTCCGCCGTCATGAGAGGGGACTTCTTGTTGGCCGGGCAGCCCTTGACGCGCTGGATCCCCCTCCAGGTGTCCTTGAAGGCGGCCGAGGCCGTATCAACCGCATACCCCGAAACTGCATGGTACTCGCGGATCGCAGTGAGGTGCCGGCGTAGGGTGGAGACCTTGAGCCGCTCGGCGCCATCGATCAGATAGGCCAGCAGCGTCGCTGCGCTCGCCGGCAAGGGGCACGCGTTGTGGACCTCGCACCACGAGATCCAGGATCGAACGTCGCCGGCATACGACCGGCGCGTGCTTACGGATCGGGCTTGGTCGGCATAGTCTCGGGCTTGGCCTGTAAACGCTCGAATTTCGATCGGAACTGGAAGGCGTTCAGAATGCAAATTCTCGATGAGGATCAGTTCGTTACTCATGGTTTTCCCATGCGTCCGATAATTCACTATTATAGGCCCCTGAGGTACGTTTTCAGATCATGCTAAAAGCACTCAGGGGCCGCGGTTTTACAGGCTCTGGCTCCCTACGCGACTGTCGGACCGCTGTATCCAACCGGGGTTTTCAGGCTGTTGTCGTCGAACAGGCCGGTGCCGTTCCGGGTGTTCGCCTCGGCGACCTGATGGCGGGTCACCGAACGCCCAACCGTCCGGCCGTCGAGTTGCACCGACGTCGCGACGTGGATCGGCGCGGAGCCGCCACGATGGATCACCGAGGACTGCTTGCCCGGGACGGCCGGAGCAGCGCCGGCGGGCGCCGCCACCGCCGTAGCATTCATCTTTGAGATGAAGTTGGAGAAGGCCGCCGCCGCCGCGTTGAGCACCCCAGGAACGCCGCCAGCGGCAGCGCTGACCTTCCCAAGCCCATCCGCCGAACTCTCAAGGCCGGTCGCAGCCGGGGGCGCTACGGTGCTTGTCCTGCCAAGGGCAGCTGCAGCCTGATCAATCGATGCCGCGACGTTCTCGGGTGAAAGGCCCAGCCCCTGAGTGCCGGCAGCCCGGGCCTTGTCCTTCGCGATGTCGTAGGGGCCCTTACCCTCCGAGGCGACGCCAGGAAGCATGTCCGACGGGTTGGACGTAACGCCGTGATCGGTTTTCGCCCCATTGGCGATGCCCGGGCCGAAGCCCATAGAAGCCCAGATCTTGTCCCAGGGGATCGACAGCGTGGCGATCGTTACTGCGGCACCGGCGCCGATCGCCAGCGCAGGAACGGAGAGTGTCGTTACGGCTGCGAGCGCTAGGGCTGTGGCACCCGCCGTGGCGACGCCACCGGCTGCGGCGCCCGCCAGCCCAAAGCCAGCTTCAGCGACCACGGGATGCTTCTCGAGCGTGTCAGCCAAACCACCGAGGGCAGCGTTGATCCTCGTCAGGTTCTGGACGAAGAGCGGAATACCCGGATCCGATAGGGCTGTCGCCACAGCGTTTGCTTGCGACTTCGTTCCTTGGATGACCGCGTAGGGATCTTCCTTCCGGTACCGGGTCGTATCCCCTAACGTACCCGCAAAACCGGCGGAGTCCTTTTCCAGCTTGTTCTTCTGCTGCGCCAACTCGAACAGGAACCCGTAGGCGTTCTTGTCGGTAAAGATTTTTCCAAGCTCGCGGAGCAGATCCGCCTTGTTGTCGGTGTCGATACCCCCTGCTTTCAGCTTGGGGATCACGTTGTTGTAAAGCCAGAGGTCTGGGTCGGCCGCGCGATCATACGTTTTGCCGTCGAGGCCGGTATCCGAAAACTGCGCACCGGGCTTCACGCGACCCGTCTTGCTCAACTGGATCGTGTTGGGCTGAAGGAGGCCCATCTTCTTGGCCTCATCGAGGCCGGCGACCTGCATCCGTAGCCCGGCGATGCCCTTCGCCGCGAACGTCCCGAACTGGGTGCCGGCTCGCTGGCCAATCTCCTGTGTCAGCGCGGCAAACGGGCCGTACCGGAACCGGTCGCTGGTCAGGTTGAGCATCTGACCGGCGCTCTTCTGCGCGCTGAAATACTTCGACGGGTTCAACTGGTCGCCATACCAGAACGCCAGCCGGGTCAGGGAGTTGACGTGCTTTTTGACACCATCGGCGGTGATCTCGTTGGCGGACTCGGCCGACTTCACCGCGGTGTAGATTTCGGAGACGGCAGTCTTGGCGCCCTTGTTGCCGGCCTTGGCCTTCAGGGCCGCGAACTCGGGTAGGATGTCGGGTGCCTCGTGGGTCGCCTTGTCGATATCGCCAAGGATGCCGCGCAGGTCGTTGATGTGCTCGAAGATCTCGAGCGGCGACAGGTTCGGGAAGTCCTGCGATCCCTTGTAGGCGGTCGACCGGGCGTGGGCGATCTGCTCGGGGTTGGCGCCGGTCTGGCGCATGCCGAGCTCGATGTGCCGCATGTCGATGCCGGTCTCGGCAACGTTCTCCATGAGGTGAACGCCACCGGTGACGCCGACGATGCCGGCGAGGGCGGATCCCTCGTGCCCGGCAAGGCCACCATGCCCGCCACCATGGCCGCGACGGCCACCGGCCCCGCGACGCCCGCCGTGGGTGCCGCCAGGGGACGCGCTACCGGCACCGCCGCGGCCACCGCCCATACGGCCGGGCGACGGCAGGTTGACGTTCTGGGCCGCCGATTGGAGCTTCCGCATCGCGCCGGCGGCCGAGTTAATCCGGCTCGTCCAGCCCGAGATCGACGAGGTCACCCCGCGCGCGGCGCTCGCGACCCCCTGGGTCTCACGGCGCATCGTCCTCATCTCCACGAGGGGCTTGCCGATCGCCGAGGCCCACTTCGCCATTTCACGGTCGAGGCCGTTCCCGCCGCCCTTGAACCCGGTCAGGGCCCGGCTGATGCGTGCCAGTTCCTTTTCGACGCCGCTCGCGCCGCGATGCGCGCCTGACAGCGCTTTGTTAAACCGATCGACGGATGATGCGGCGCGATCGGCGGGTGAGCCCCATCGGGCGACAGCTTTTTCGACTCCCTTGGCCTTCTGCTCAAGGGCTGACATGGTCTTGAGCATCTTCGCCAGATCGGGGGCGAGGTTGCCGGCCAGCGTCATGCTGGTTTGAATTCGATAAACATCCACGAGCAGCACTCACATGTTTGCTGTGCCGGAGGAGACGCTGCATCTAAATGGACAAATACAGCTGTTGCTTCGCGCCGATTATTTTGCCTTCGATGATCGAAGGGTTATGATGTTGCATGACGGGTGTACGAAGGCGATCAAGGAAGAGACGATGAACGCCTCATCCATGATCACCCTGCGCTAGGACACGCCGCTAGCGGTTCGTGATGCCAGCGAGATGGCGATAGACTGCGCCGCCGAGGATGGCGCGCACCTCACCCTCCTTGGCGACGGCTGCGGCCTTGAGCACCGGCCGCGGCGGGATCCCGCGCGACGTCCCGAGCTCGTGCCATAGCGCCTTGTCGTCGTCGGATCCGACGACGGCCTCGGTAGCGCTGACGACCTTGCGGGCGTAGCTGTCCCGCATTTCCCCGGTCTCGAGGAGGGGGCTATCGCCGGTTGCCTTCCGCACGATCGTCTTAGGCTGCAACGCCGGCCACCCGGCTTGATAGGTGCCAGGGAGCCGCTTGGCCTCGTTCAGGACCACTTCGGACGCCTCCCCGAGCGCACGCTTCTGCGCAGCTGGTAGCGTGGCGATGCGCCCGGTCATGTACGCGATGAAGGCGCCGATCGATTTGAAGTCGCGCGCCACCCTATTCCCTCGCCTCGAAGCGCCACGAACTGAAATTGAAGATGCCGCCGCGGTTGATCCCGCGGATGATGCACATGGCTTGGCGCATCGTCGGGTCGAGGCTGAACGCTACGTCGAAAGGGATCCCGCCCTCGATAAGTGCCATGCACTCCTGCAGAGCGGGATCCTCAGTCAGTTTTTTATGGCGTCCGGATCGAAGTCCTCGGCTTCGGCGGGTTTGAACGCCTTACCCATCTCCTCGGTCAGGTCGTCCCAGTCCTCGCCGATCCGATAGACCAAAGCCTCTATCTGGGCCTGCGAGGACGGCATCGAGACGGGAAAGCGATCGATGGACGTCACCGAACACGCGATCATTGCGTAATTTGCATAGATCGCATTCGTCACGAACTCGGAGCCTATCGCCTTGGAGGCGAGCATGCGATCGAGCGGGCCGAGGCGACGGACACCGAACACACGGCCGCTCGGCAGCGTAATCTCGGCCACCTTGCGGGCCGGGGCCGCACGGATGATCGTTTCGGATGGGGTCGGCGCGGCGACGGGCGCGGCGCTCTCGCCGGCCTCAAGGATCTTCACAGTCATTGGGAGGCCTTATTCACTTGGTTGTGGTGTGTCTCGGCCGGTCAGAGTCCGAAGACATCGGGGAGGCCGCCACTAAGGGCGGTGCAGGTACTGGTTTGAGGGGCCCTGCATCTTCGGACAGGGGGATCGCCATGGACGACGAGCCAGGGCGGCGGGCCGACCGGCGGCGGCCCGAACGGGGGAAGGGTTCGCAATCTGCGCGTTAAAAACGGTTCGTTTTGTCCCTGTTTTGGGATCGAAACTGCCGATTTCCGAAGGATTTTGCCCAGTTTCAGAGGGGAAATGGCCCTAAGGGACGTGCTTTCCCTTCGGGAAGTACCCGGGCTCTGGTTCTCTGCCTTGGCAACTCGAACCAGGCGAGGGAAGTAGATTTCTCCCAATATCTCAGCGTCTTACCGAATATGGTAAGCGAACCGGCGAGGGGAGGGCTGCAACCAAATCGCGGGAAGCGGTCGATTACTTCCCGTCTATAAAAAGGGATGCCGCTCCAACGATGCCGGAATTAATCTAGTAGGATCACCCCGCCGATCACCGATCGCAGCAAGGCGCCGAGCGGTGGTTGCCACTTTGCCCTGCTTCATGAGGTGGTCAATTTCCTCAACAACCGGCCCTGTGACAATCTCACGGCAGCGATGGCATCGTAGAAGTCCGCGCCTGGGATCGCTGCCTTAGCCTCCCGGCCGGCAATCCAGCCGGCAGGAACGACACGAGCGGGCAAGCGGGCGGGAGCTGCCACGGGAGCTGAGGCAGCGAGGGTGGTGGAGGTCATTGAAGGTCCGTGGTTGGCGGTACGATGACAGCCGGCCCCGGGATTGCCCGGGATATTCACGGCTGGTGGGGAGCGGCCGCGCTTCTCATGGCGATCGGCGCAGCCTACCTGCGCGTCCGAGTGGATCGCGCTGGATTAGAATGATTTCCTAATGGCGGCCTCGGCCGCGCCGTTCCACAGGGCTTGCCCTAGCGGAACGGCGATCCCTGGAACGGCCGCGCTCTGCCCAACCGTTCCGATAGAATGTGATTGCCTTTTGGAACGTCTCGCCCCTCTATATCTAAGAACCTATTGGAACGAACCGAACCGGATCCCTCTATGCTCGTCGGCTACGCCCGCACCTCGACCCTGGAACAGGGCGCCGGTCTTGAGGCGCAGGTGCGAGACCTCAAGGCGCTCGGATGCGAGCGGCTGTATCAGGAACAGGTGTCCTCGGTCGGGACCCGATCGCAGCTCGAAGCTGCCCTGGATTTCGTGCGGGAGGGGGATACCCTCGTCGTGACCAAGCTCGACCGGCTTGCGCGGTCCGTCTCGCACCTTGGCACGATCCTCGGCGCGCTCACGGCGAAGGGCGTCGCCCTGCGGATCGTCAGCCTCGGCGTCGACACCTCCACCCCCACCGGCAAGCTGATGCTCAACGTCCTGGGAGGCGTGGCGCAGTTCGAGCGAGAGATTATGCTGGAGCGCCAGCGAGAGGGGATCGCCAAAGCCAAGGGCGAGGGCGCCTACAAGGGCCGCAAACCCACCGCGCGGGCCAAGATGGCGGAGATCAAGGCCCTATCGGCGGAGGGCCTGAGCATGGCCGCCATCGCGAAGAAGCTAAGCATCGGCAAAGGCTCTGTGCATCGGGCCCTCAACCCGAAGGCCGTCGAGGAGCGGACATGCCCCCTCGGCCTATAGCGGCCGATGGATCCTAGGCGAATGCAGCGGGCGCCAAGGCCACTGACCTGTCCCGCGGCACCATCTACCGCATCCGTGACGGCCGGGCGGAAGCTGAGGCGGCGCTTGCCCGCTGGGGCGCATGATAGGCGTGGGCCGATCATGCGCCTCCAGGTAACGGATAACCCGACCCCCATCATGCCGCTGCGACCAGCCTGAGGGAGGGGCGACCACTCCCGCCATGGTCGATCCCGAACTCAGCGAGGACGTGCGCCGGCACCTTCGTTCGCGGATCGTCTGGCGGCTCGGTAAGGCCCTGCCATGGCCAATGGCCACAGCGGCTCTCCCAGGACCTCACACGGGCCCGCCACTCGTCCTCGGGCACCCGGGCAAGCCGTGCCGCCGGATCGGCCCGTGCGGCCTCCCTATGAGCCTCTGGCGCATTGGTGAACCGCTCGAACCGCCCCTGGTTCAACCAGGTCGAGGCCATAGGGACGAGTTCGGTCCCGAGCTTGCCCTTAGCGCGCATGTCGGCGGCATGGGCTCGCACGGCGCTCAGGATGGCCGCTGGGGTGATACCGCTGCCGATGACCTTGCCGTAGGCCCTCAGAGCCGTCTTCCGGGAGTTGTCGCCGTCCCGTTTCGGGTAAGCCTTCCAGAACTCAGCGAAGCCTTCCGGGTCCGCCCCCTTGGGGGCCTTAGGGGGTTCTTCTCTCCTCTCCTCTCCTCTGCTTCGCAGCGTCGAAGCATTTGCTTTCGCCGCATCGTTATTTTTCAATGACTTAGAAGGGGCCACTGGATGGTCACTCGACCCGCACTCGGGGGTCACTCCGGGGTCACTCGACCCGCACTCGCTAGTCACTCGGGGTTCACTTTGTTTGCCACCCCCGGCGATACGGTGGCTTTTACCCCCCATTTCGCCAGCCGCGCGCCTGGTCTCCGATAGGCGCTCCCGGTTCGAGAGCTCAGTCGTCACCCTGCGGTTAGTCAGGAGGCCATCCGGCGTGCGCTGGATTTTTCCGGCCTTCACAAGCTGTCTAACGAGGCCGGCCGCCTTCGAGTTGGCACACCGGAAGATGCTCATGAGGAAGCGGGTGGAGCCCGGGACCGGACCACCTGCATCGTACATCGCGTGGCAGAGGCGCAGGTACGCAGCCTCCTGCTCAAGGCTCAGGTCAACCGTACCGGTGTTCCAGGCGCGGAAGTCCATCTTGTAGAACTCGCCCTTCATCGCGCTGCCTCCGCAAGGATGTTACAGGCGATGTCGCAGAACGCCGTAACCCGGATTGTCGGACCGGACCGCTGCTTCAGGATCTCGATCTCCAGCTCGTTCTGGCTATCTGAAAGACGAACTTCCTCTTCGTCCGTTCTATCGACCTTCCGTTCTAGGTAGTAGGATTCACGAAACAGTCCAAGGACAACGTCGGCATCCTGCTCAATCGATCCGCTCTCCCGCAGATCCGAAAGCATGAGACGTTTATCAGGGCGCTTCTCTACTTCGCGATTTAGCTGACAAAGCGCCACTACAGGAATGCCAAGATCTTTCGCAAGCCCCTTCAGGCCGGAAGAGATCTCGGTCATCTCCTGAACACGGTTGCCCGCATAACGCTTGGACGGGCGAATCAAACTGATGTGGTCGATGATGATCGCCGACAGCGCTTGGCCCCGTCGCTCGGCCTGTAGGCGCATTTGGCGAGCTCGGGCCGCGATCTGGGCCAACGTGAGCCCGGCCTGCTGCTCGATCCACAGAGGGATATCAGCGCAGACCCGCTGCGCCTCAATCAGGCGCTCCATCGCCTCGTTCGAAAGATTTTTCGCTTCGGCGATAGCGCGATAGGAGATCGCGTCTCGCGCACGTGGATCGTAAGCGACCGCAGCGAGAACACGCTCGCTGAGCTGGTCCGCGTTCATCTCCAGGGAGAAGAAGCCGACAGGGCCAGCGTGCTGGGCGGCTGAAATGGCCACATGTAGGCCGACCGTCGTTTTACCCATGGCGGGCCGGCCGGCCAGGATGATGAGCTGCCCACTCCGCATGCCGAGCGTCGCGGCATCAAGCCTCGGCACGCCGTAGGGCACTCCACGGGGCGCCGCTCCCTGCCGGATCTCGTTGGCTTGGGCGAGGACGTTGGCGGCGCTGGTCCCGAGCGAGATGCGCCGGGCATGGTCGGCGAGCGATGCACTGGCCACCGCGTCCAGCGCCTCGATCATGCTGCCGGCGGTCTCGGCCGGGTCATGCACGGTGCTGCCAGTAATCGCTGCGATGCCGAACTGCGATGTCTCGAATACAGCCCGCATCCGCGCGTCCTGTGCGACCAATCTGGCGTAGCTGGGGGCGTTGCGGATGGTAGTGGCGCCGTGCATCAGGTTGACGAAGGACTTCCCGACCGTGACCCCGCCCAGGGTCGCATTGCCATGCACCGCCCTCATGCGCCCGAGGTCAAGTGCGTCGCTGG
>NZ_JAKSYA010000165.1:0-251 GCF_022829485.1 Methylobacterium sp. J-059 | reverse complement strand
GCGTCGGGGGTCGCCACCACCACCACGTCGTCGAGGCCGACCACCGTGGTCAGCCCCTCGCCCTCGCTGTGCACCAGGCTGTTGCGCGTGCCCAGGAGCTCGACCCGGCCGCGCACCGCGTTGCCGGCGGCGTCCTGCGGCAGCACCTGCCAGACCGCGTCCCAGGTGCCGACGTCCGACCACGGGAACGACACCGGCAGCACGCCGGCGCGCGTCGTGCGCTCCATCACCGCGTAGTCGATCGAGATCTT